>DATAQP010000460.1:0-3226 GCA_036264595.1 Allostellaceae bacterium | reverse complement strand
CGGATCGAAGCTCTCCTTGACGCGTCCAGCGAGCGCGGCAAGCGCGCCCTCGAGCGGCTCGAAGACAGGCACCGCGCCGCGCAACGCCGCTGGCGCGCGGATCAGCGTCGCGTGGCCGTGGGCGCCGAGCGCGGCGCGGATCGCGGCAGCGCCGCCATCGTCGCCTCCGCCATGATTGGCGGCGACGGCGAGCCAGAGGAGGCCACCGCCCCAATCGAGAAAATGCTCGATGTCGCCCCGCCCGGCGAGCGCGGCGATCACAGCAGCGGCGTGCGACGGCGGCAGCGACAGCCGCCAGACCATCCGCCCGCCGCCATCGCCCGCCAATCGGTCGCCGGCCAAAGGCGCGGCGTCGCCGATCTCGCGCCAGAGCAGCGCCGAATTGGTGGTGTGCAGCTCCTCGGTCGCGCCGAAGGCAGCGAGCTCGTCGCGCAAGGCGGCGCAACGATGGGCAACCGACGGTCCCGGCCCTTCGAGGCGCAGCAATGTGACCGCCTTTCCCGCCGCCGCGACGTAGGAAACGGCCGAGCGGCGCACGAGGGTTTCGGGTAGATGCGCGGCGCCGGAAACCTCGTAAGGCGCATTGAGCGCCGCTGTCATCGCGGCGACGGCGCGATCATCATCGAGGCCGAGGACGAGCACGGTGCGGGTCTTCTCGGGGCGGGGCAGCACCTTGACGGTGACCTCGCTCAACGCAACCAGCGTGCCGTAGGAGCCAGCCATCAGCTTGCAGAGATCGTAGCCGGTGACGTTCTTGACCACCTTGCCGCCGGCCTTGAAGATCTCGCCGCGGCCGGAGACGCCGGCGAAGCCAAGGAAATGATCGCGCGCCGCCCCCGCCTTGAAGCGGCGCGGCCCGGCGAGGTTGCAGGCAATGACGCCACCGAGCGTCTGGTCGGGCGGGTCGGCGAGCAGCGCGCCCCAATCCGGTGGCTCGAAGGCGAGCATCTGATTCTGCGCCGCAAGCGCCGCCACGATCTCGGCGAGCGGCGTCGCCGCGCGGGCCGTCAGCACGAGCTCGTTCGGCTCGTAGGCGACGATGCCGCTGAGGGCGGAAAGATCGAGCGTATGGGCGACCTGCAGCGGCCGCCCGAGCTCGCGCTTGCTGCCGCCGGCGACGATCTCGAGCGGTTGCGCCGCCTCGGCGGCCCAGGCGACGGCATCGCGCAACGCCTGGGCATCCGCGGGCTTGAGCAGGGTCATCAGAAGCGCGGCAGGTCGGGATGCGGCAGCTTGCCGCCATGGATATGGACGCGACCCAGCTCGGCGCAGCGATGGAGCTGCGGGAAGACCTTGCCGGGATTGAGCAGCCCGTCCGGATCGAAGGCGCATTTGAGGCGTTGCTGCTGGTCGAGGTCGACCGCGTCGAACATGACGGGCATGAGGTCGCGCTTCTCGACGCCGACGCCGTGCTCGCCGGTGAGGACGCCGCCGACCTCGACGCAGAGCCGCAGGATGTCGGAGCCGAACGCCTCGGCGCTCTCGAGCTCCCCCGGCTTGTTGGCATCGTAGAGGATGAGCGGATGAAGATTGCCGTCGCCGGCATGGAAGACATTGGCGACACGCAGCCCGTATCGCTCGGACAACACGCGCATCCGCGCCAGCACTTCGGGCAGGCGGCCGCGCGGAATGGTGCCGTCCATGCAGTAGTAATCAGGCGAGATCCGGCCGACGGCGGGAAACGCGGCCTTGCGGCCGGCCCAGAAGGAAAGACGCTCCTGCTCGCTTTGGCTGACCCGGCACGACATCGCCTCATGGGCCTCCGCGATGGCGTGCACGCGCTCGATCAAGTGATCGACCTCGGCCTGCACGCCGTCGAGCTCGACGATGAGCAGCGCCTCGACGTCGAGCGGATAGCCGGCCTTGACGAAGGCCTCGGCGGCATGGATCGCCGGCTTGTCCATCATCTCCATCCCGCCCGGGATGATGCCGGCGGCGATAATCGCGGCGACGCAGTTGCCGGCGCTCTCGTTGCTGGGAAAACCGACGAGAACCGCGCGCGCCGTCGCCGGGCGGCGCAACAGCCGCACCGTCACCTCGGTGACGATGCCGAGCAACCCCTCGGAACCGATCATGATGCCGAGGAGATCGTAGCCGCCGGAATCGAGATGCTTGCCGCCGAGGCGGATGATCTCGCCGTTCATCAGCACCATCTCGACGCCGAGCACATTGTTGGTGGTGAGGCCGTATTTGAGGCAATGCACGCCGCCGGAATTCTCCGCCACGTTGCCGCCGATCGTGCAGGCGATCTGGCTCGACGGGTCGGGCGCGTAGTAGAAGCCGGCATGCTGGACGGCGTTGGTGATGCCGAGATTGGTGACGCCGGGCTGGACCACGGCGCAGCGATTGGCGAAATCGATATCGAGGATTCGGTTGAACTTGCCGAGGCCGAGGAGAATCCCGTCGGCGAGCGGCAGGGCGCCGCCCGACAGCGAGGTGCCGGCGCCGCGCGGCACGACCTTGACGCCCTCCGCCTGGCAATAGCGCAGGATGCGCGAGACCTGCTCGGTGGTCTCGGGCAGCACGACGAGCATCGGCGGCTGGCGATAGGCGGTCAGCCCATCGCTTTCATAGGCGCGCAGCTCCGCGTCGGCGACGATGACGCCCTCGCCGGGGACGATGCGGCGTAACGCGTCGGCGATTTCCGCCCGCCGCGCGATGATGCTGGCGTCGGGCTCGGGCATGCGCATCGGCGCTTTTCCCGTTTCGCGGGGTGAAGCTGAAATTACCTATGTAGCTGATCGCCGCCGATCGTCAAGGCGGCGGTGCCGAGGGGCGGCGGGTTAGGCGCGACTGCTCGATAGGATCGGCTCAGCCCTGGCGCGCCTTGTAGCGCGGGTTGACCTTGTTGATCACGTAGACTCGCCCCTTGCGCCGTACGACGCGACAGTTCTTGTCGCGCTTCTTCAGCGATTTCAATGAATTAGCAATCTTCATGGCAACTGTCCCAACATTCACGGCGCGCGAGGCCGGGAACATAGGGAGATGGGCCTCCTCTGTCAATGGCGGGGCCGCTCGTCCGACAGGGCAATCGGGTGAACGAAGTGCGTGACAAACGGCTGATGTGCTGAATCCGTAGTGGTCCTCTGATTGGAAGTGCGGGGGACGACGATGGCGGGCGTGGCGGCGGCTTGCGGGGCGTTTAGCGAAGCGGTTGTCTTTCTGAGGCATTTCGAGGATTTGCCGGACCCGCGCCAGCGCGGCAAGGTCGTGTATCCGCTCGATG
>DATAQP010000459.1:0-5326 GCA_036264595.1 Allostellaceae bacterium | reverse complement strand
GGCATGCCGGATCGAGTTTGTCAGTTTTTTGTCAAACCGACGTGCCAGTTCGTGGTTTGTTCATGTCGATTGGTGTCTATCGGTGCAAAGCGACCCTAACAAAAAACCGCCCGAAACGGCGGTTTTCTGCGGCTTTCCGTTGGAGCGGGCGAAGGGATTCGAACCCTCGACCCCAACCTTGGCAAGGTTGTGCTCTACCCCTGAGCTACGCCCGCGCTCCGTGAGGGCCGGGAGACGCCCGGCCGGACGAGCGCGGCATCATAGCGAGCGCGCCCGGGTTTGCAAGCGCCGCCAATGGCGCCGGCCGGGATGACGGCGGATGGCTCAGCCGCGCCTGTCGCAGCCCGAGCCATCGCCGCCGCGCCCCGGGTTGACGCTGCAGGAGTGGTCGACCGGGCCAATGGCGACATTGCCGCAAGCGGCGAGCGAGGCGGCGAGCAACAGCCCGAGGATCAGATGTCTCATAGCGCCCTGTATAAAGGTCGGCTTCGCGCGAATCACTACACGAGGTTGCGATTCCATTGCGAACATGCTGATTTACGGCTGGGTTGACCCCATGGCGCGCTTGGCTATGGTGGCGCGCATGGTAGCCAGCGAGGCCGAACTCATTGCCCGGCTCGATGCCCTCGGCATCGCCCACCGGACCTATCGCCACAAGCCGGTCTTCACCGTCGAGGAGGCCAAGGCGCATCGTGGCGTGCTGCCCGGCGGGCATTGCAAGAGCCTGTTCCTCAAGGACCGGCGGGACGGGCTATGGCTCGTCGTCATGCTCGAGCACCGCCGCACCGATCTGAAGAAGCTGTCCGACCGGCTGGGCGCGCCGCGCTTCTCCTTCGGCAGCGCCGAGCTGCTCTACGAGGTGCTCGGCATCACTCCGGGCAGCGTCACCCCCTTCGCCGCGATCAACGACACCGCCCGTCGGGTCACAATCGTGCTCGATGCCGAGATGCTCGATTGCGAGCTGCTCAACTATCATCCATTGACCAACGAGGCGACCACGGCGATTGCGCCGGCCGATCTCTTGCGCTTCCTTGCCGATTGCGGTCACGCCCATCGCACCCTACATCTCAGCGATCTCGAACGGGAGGCGGCGTCGTGACCCGGCCCGTCGCCCGCCCACCCCATCGGGGGCAACCCCCGGTGGGGAAACCCCTGGTGGGGCAACCCTTGTCGCGCCGCCAGCCGGCATCATGTTTTTCCTGAAAGAGGGAACGCGTTAATGGAAGCGATCATTGGCGGCGCCGCAGCGTCGAGCGGCGCGGACCTCATCAAGAACGCCACGTCAGCCACCTTCATGGCCGAGGTCATCGACGCCTCGCATGACAGCGCCGTGGTCGTCGATTTCTGGGCGCCGTGGTGCGGTCCGTGCAAGCAGCTCGGCCCGCTGCTCGAGAAGGCCGTGCGCGCGGCAAAGGGCGCCGTGCGCCTGGTCAAGATCAATATCGACGAGAGCCCAGAGATCGCGCAGCAGATGCGCATCCAGTCGATTCCCGCCGTCTATGCCTTCAAGGACGGACGGCCGGTCGACGGCTTCGTCGGCGCCCTGCCGGAGAGCCAGATCAAGCAGTTCATCAAGCGCCTGGGCGGCACCGCCGGCCCCTCGCCGGTCGAGGAGGCGCTCGAGATGGCCAAGGAGGCCTTCGCCGCCGGCGATCCCGGCAGCGCCGCCAATATCTACAGCCAGATCCTGCAGCAGGAGCCCGACAATATCGACGCCACCGCCGGGCTGGCGCGCTGCGCCGTCGCGCGCAAGCAGTTCCCGCGCGCCCACGAGCTGCTCGACCGCGTGCCGGCGGCGCAGTCCGGCCATCCCGAGATCGCCGCGGCGCGCGCCGCGCTCGAGCTCGCCGAGGCCGGCGACAAGGCCTCGGGAACGCTCGATGAGCTGCGCGCCCGCCTCGCCGCCGATCCCAGGGATCACCAGGCGCGCCTCGACCTCGCCACCGCCTTGTTCGCCGTCGGCCAGCGCGAGCAGGCGATCGACGAGCTGCTCGACATCGTCAAGCGCGACCGCCAATGGAACGAGCAGGCGGCGCGCAAGCAGCTCGTCAAGTTCTTCGAGGCGATGGGACCGACCGAGCCGCTGACCCTGGCGTCGCGCCGCCGCCTGTCCTCGATCCTGTTCTCGTAGCCGATCTTCGACGATGAGCGGCGCCGTCTCCGATCCCGACCACACCGAGCTGCCGGCGTCCTTGCCGATCTTTCCGCTCACCGGGGTGCTGTTGCTGCCGCGCGGCAAGCTGCCGCTCAACGTCTTCGAGCCGCGCTATCTCAACATGGTGCGCGACGCGCTCGCCAGCGACCGCATGATCGGTATGGTGCAGCCGCGCGAGGACGATCCCACAACGTTGACGGGGCCGCCGCCCGATGCCGTGCCGCCCGATGCCGCGCTGGGCGAGCGGCCGCCGGCGCTTTATCCGACTGGCTGCGCTGGGCGCATCACCGCCTTTAGCGAGAGCGATGACGGGCGCTTCCAGATCACGCTCACCGGCATCGCCCGCTTCGCCATCACCGGCGAGGCGCCGGCGCTGCGCGGCTACCGCCGCGTCGTGCCCGATTGGGAACCCTATCGCGCCGACCTTGCCGACGACACGGCGGCGATCGACCGGCCGCGCCTGCTGACCGCGCTCAAGGCGTTCTTCAAGCTCAACGACATCACCGCCGATTGGGATTCGATCGCGGCGACGCCCGACGAGCGGCTGGTCACCTCGCTGGCGATGATCTGCCAGTTCGCGCCGAGCGAGAAGCAGGCGCTGCTCGAGGCGCGCGACCTCGGCGAGCGCAGCCGGGTGATGACCGCGCTGGTCGAGATGGCGGTGCTCGGCCGCGCCACCGCCGGCGACACGGCGCGCCATTGAGGATGCGACCATGACAGCGACCGAGCACCCGCCGCAGGGCAAGAGCAGCAAGGACGGCATGGAGGTCGATCCCAAGCTGCTCGAGATCCTGGTCTGCCCGCTGACCAAGGGGCCGCTGCGCTACGATCGCGCGGCGCAGGAGCTGATCAGCGAGGAGGCGGCGCTCGCCTATCCGATCCGCGACGGCATCCCGATCATGCTGGTCGACGAGGCGCGGCCGCTGAGCGACGGCGAGCGGGCCGCAGCCAAGGCGCACAAGCCGGGCGCAACGCCATGAGGTCGGCACGATGAGCGGCGATGCCGCCAAGGGTGTCGGCTTCGACACCGCGCATTGGCCGGTCGAGCTGCGGCTCAAGACGGCTGAAAAATTGCTGGAGATCGATTTCGACGATGGCGCGCGCTTCCGCCTGCCGGCCGAGTATCTCCGCGTCGAAAGCCCGTCGGCCGAGGTGCAGGGTCACAACCCGTCGCAGAAGCAGCTCGTTCACGGCCGCGCCTATGTCGGCATCCTCGCCGTCGAGCCAGTCGGCAATTACGCCATCCGCATCAAATTCGACGATCTCCACGATACCGGCATCTATTCTTGGACCTATCTCTACAAGCTCGGTGTCGAGCAGGCCCAGCGCTGGCGCGCCTATCTCGACGAGCTCAAGGCGCGCGGCCTGGAGCGCGAGCCGAGTCGGCGCGAGCCGGAGCGCCGGGGCTAGCCGCGGGACTGGCGGACTTGCCGGTCTTGCTTACCTGAATCGGACGGGGCTGGGGAGCCGTAGGACATTGTCGGGCGCCGGGGCCAGCTTGCGCTGCGCCGCAGGCTCCTCCCGGTGACCGCCCCGTCCGGCCCGGATGAAGGCGGCGATGAGCAACGCGAGCGCGAGATCGGCAGCCAGGGCGATGAGCGCAAGCGCGACGTAGTGCATGGGAGCGGCCTCGGGTGGTTGTTCCCCCTGGCCGCCAAATTAAGCGGACGATAGTTAACAACTGCTTAATCGCGCAGCAGGCGATGCCTTAAAGTCGTTTGCCTCGCACCAGGCGCGGCAGCGTTCCGACCATGCCCATCGCGTGCTGCATGAAGAAGCGGCGCAGCGGCGGCAGCCGGTTGACCGCGGCGAGGCCGAGATCGCGCATCCAGGCGAGCGGCGGAAAATCGTTGGAGAACAGCCGATTGAGACCATCGGTCACCGCCGCCAGCGCCATCGTGTCGAAGCGCCGCCAGCGCTCGTAATGGCCCAGAATGTCGGCAGCGCCGATATCGAGACCGAGGCGGCGCGCATCGACGATGAGCTCGGCGAGCACCGCGACGTCGCGCAGCCCGAGATTGAGGCCCTGCCCGGCGATCGGATGGATGACATGCGCGGCATCGCCGGCGAGGATCAGCCGCTCGGCGCCGTAGCGCGCGGCATGCATGAGCAACAGCTTATAGCTCCAGCGCGGCCCGACCACCTCGAGCCGGCCGAGGAAGTCGCCGAAGCGCCTTGCCAGCTCGGCATGGAAATCCGTCGCGTCGAGCGCCAGCAGGCGCGGCACCAGCTCGCTGCGCTCGGTCCACACGATCGAGCTGCGGTCGCCGGTCATCGGCAGGATGGCGAACGGGCCGGCAGGCAGGAAATGCTCGATGGCGATGCCGAGATGCGGCCGCTCGTGCCACACGGTGCAGACGATGGCGGTCTGTTTATAGTGCCATTCGAGGGTGCGGATGCCGGCCGCCTCACGCAGCGGCGAGAGCTTGCCATCGGCGGCGATGAGCAGCGCGCCGCTTATGCTGGCGCCATCCGTGAGCGTGACGGTGACGCCGCCCGACCTGCGCTCGGCCGTGGCGACATCCGCCGGGGCGAGATGGCGCAAATTCGGCAGCGACGCGGCGCGCGCGAGGAGGGCGCGGCGAAGCACGCGGTTCTCGACGATGTAGCCGAGCGGATCGGGGCCGATCTCGTTGTGGTCGTAATGCAGGAAGAGCGGCGAGTCGCCGTCGGCGACGCGGATCTCGTGGATCGGCTCGGCCTCGCGCGCGATATAGTCCCACACGCCAATGCCGGCTAGGATACGCTGCGAGCCGAAGGCGATCGCCGAGGTACGGCCGTCGAACGCCGTCTCGACCATGCGTGACGGCGCCTCGCGGTCGATCACCGCGACGTCGAGCCCGGCACCGGCACAGGCGGTCGCCAGGCTGAGGCCGACCATCCCGCCGCCCACGATGACCAGCTCGCTCTGCATGACGGCAGGATGAGGCTAGCGGCATAGCCTGTCCAGCCGGCATCGCTCGTCGCCCAGGGCAATCGGGTGAAAGAAGTGCGTGACAAACGGCTGATGTGCTGAATCCGTAGTGGTCATCTGATTGGAAGTGCGGGGGACGACGATGGCGGGCGTGGCGGCGGCTTGCGGGGCGTTTAGCGAAGCGGTTGTCTTTCTGAGGCATTTCGAGGATTTGCCGGACCCGCGCCAGCGCGGCAAGGTCGTGTATCCGCTCGATG
>DATAQP010000448.1:0-6064 GCA_036264595.1 Allostellaceae bacterium | reverse complement strand
CTCGTCAATGAACCCAATGATCCGCTCGCGCAGATCCAAGGAATAAGGCTTCCCCATGATCCACCTCCAACAACGGTGAATCATGTTTCGCCCCTGATGGGAATCCCTTTCGCGATTCCCGATCACCGTCCGGCGCTCTAGCCCTCGCCCTCGACGACCTCGCGGATCTTCCTCGCCAGGGCGGTGTAGGTGAACGGCTTGACGAGCAGCGCGACGCCGGGATCGAGCCGACCCTGGTGGACGATGGCGTCGCTGGCATAGCCGGTGGTGAACAGCACCTTGAGCGCGGCGTGCCGCCGGCGCGCCACGTCGCCGAGCTGACGCCCGTCGAGCCCACCGGCCAGCCCGACATCGGTGAAGAGCAGCTCGATATCCGACCGTCCATCGAGAATGCGCAATGCAGTCGGGCCGTCCGGCGCTTCGAGGACGCGGTAGCCGAGCTCGCGCAGGACCCCAGCGCTATGGGCGCGGACGTCGTTATCATCCTCGACGACGAGAATCGTCTCGCCCTTTCCCGTGCTCGGCAGCGGCGGCCGGGCCGTCCTGTCCCCGTCGTCGTCGGCGCTGCCGATCAGCCGCGGCAGATAGAGCTTGATGGTGGTTCCCCGGCCCGGCTCGCTGTCGATCTTGACGTGGCCGCCCGATTGCTTGACGAAGCCATAGACCTGCGAGAGGCCGAGCCCGGTGCCCTGGCCGACACGCTTGGTGGTGAAGAACGGCTCGAAGGCGCGGTCGATGACATTCTTCGCCATGCCGGTGCCGGTGTCGCTGACCGCCAGCATCACATAATCCCCCGGCATCACCTCCTCGTGTCGCGCGGCATAGGAATGGTCGAGCACGGCATTTGCCGTCTCGATCGTCAGCTTGCCGCCCTCGGTCATCGCGTCGCGCGCGTTGACGGCGAGATTGAGCAGGGCGCTCTCGAGCTGGTTGCTGTCGGCCGCCGTGCGCCACAGATCGTCGGCCAGGATGCTCTGAATGGTGATTGCTTCGCCGAGCGTGCGGCGCAGCAGATCGGACATGCCGAAGACCAGCCTGTTGAGGGCGAGCGGCTTGGGGTCGAGCGGCTGGCGGCGCGAGAAGGCGAGCAGGCGGTGGGTCAGCGTTGCGGCACGCTCGGTGCCGCGCAGCCCCGCCTCGATGGCGCGCCGCAGCTGCGGGGAGGTTTCGCCGAGGCGCCGCTCGATCGTCTCGAGATTGCCCTGGATGACGGTCAGCAGATTGTTGAAATCATGGGCGATGCCGCCCGTGAGCTGGCCGACCGCCTCCATCTTCTGGGCCTGGCGTAGCGCCTCCTCGACCTTCATCCGCGCGGCGATCTCCGCGCTGACGCGATCCTCCAGCGTCTGGTTGAGGTGGTGGAGATCCTGCGCGATCCGCTTGCGCGCCTCGATCTCGCGCTGGCTCTCCTGGTAGAGCCGTGCATTGTCGATCGCCACCGCCGCCTGTGCGGCGATGCCGGTGACCAGGCGTTCGGCGCGCTCGCTGAAGATGCCCGGCTCTGGATGGCCGAAGAACAATCCGCCGAGAACCTCGCCTGAGCGCATCGTCACCGGCACGGCAAGGTAGCTTCGCACCGGCAGATGGACGAGCGGCATGCCGTGATAGGGCGCCGACAGTTCGTAGCGGGGATCGGCGCGGATATCGTCGGATCGCACCACGGCGGTTCCGCGAAATGTCGGCTCGAAGATCGCCGTGCTGCGCGGCATCGGAAAATCGGCGAAGGCGTCGCGCGACACGCCCGAGAGGGCGCAGAGCAAAGAGGCGCCGCCCTGCTCGTCGGCAAGGCTGTAGAAGAATGCGCCGAACCGGGCGCCGGTCAGCTCGACGCCGGCATCGGTCACGGTTTGCACCAGCTGCTCGAGGTCGAGCTCGGCGGCCACGGCGACGCCGGTCCGGTTCAGCGTCTCCAGGATGCGCGCCTCGTCGCGCAAGGCGTCGGCCGATTCCCGGCGGATTCGCGCCATTTCGAGATTGGCGGCGACCCGCGCGACGAGCTCGCGGGCGCTGAACGGCTTCACCAGATAGTCGTCGGCGCCGATCTCGATCCCCTCGATCTTCGCCTCCTCGCCGGCACGCGCCGAGAGCAATACGATCGGCACATCGCGCAAGGCGGGATCGGCGCGCAGCGTCTGCAACAGGCCGAATCCATCGAGGCGCGGCATCATCACGTCGCTCAGGACTAGATCGGGCCGGCGCCGCCGCGCCGCCTCGAGGGCGGCCTGGCCGTCGCCGACCGCCTCGACCTCGTAGCGCTCGGCGAGCAGGCGGCGCACATAGTCGCGCATATCGGCGTTGTCGTCGGCGAGCAGCACGCGGAACCGCTCGCCCGCCGTCCGGGGCGCGGGCTCGGGGCCGATGCTCTGCCTGGCGATGGCGATCTCGCCGCTCTCCGATGCATCCGGCAGCCAGCGCAGCGCCTCCTCGACGAAGGCTTCGCCGCGCAGGCCGGTCGAGGCCAGGCTGCGCGTCGCGCCGATGCGGTCGGCGGGCAGATGCGCGCGGCCGAGCGGCAGCGTGACGCTGAAGGTGCTGCCGCGATTGAGCTCGCTGTCGGCGCGCACCGTGCCGCCATGGATCCTGACCAGCTCCTGGACGAGGGCGAGGCCGATGCCGCTGCCCTCTTGCGTTCGGCCGCGTTGTCCCTCGACGCGATGGAAGCGCTCGAACAGGCGCGGCACCTCGTGCGGCGGAATGCCTTCGCCGGTGTCGCGCACGGTGAGCTCGACCGCCTTGCGGTCCTGAATCGGCTTGAGCGAGACCATGACCTCGCCGTGGAACGTGTACTTGAAGCCGTTCGAGATCAGGTTGAGGACGATCTTCTCCCACATGTCGCGATCGACATAGGCGGTGAGCGGCGAGGCCGGGCAGTCGATGATGTAGCGCAGCCCCGCTTTGTCCATCGCCGAGCGGAAGGTGCTGGCGAGCTCCGCGGTGTAGATGGCGAGATCGACCGGCTCGAAATTCGACTGGACCCGGCCGGCTTCGATGCGCGAGAAGTCGAGCAGGGTATTGACCAGCTTCAGCAGGCGCAGGCCGTTGCGGTGCATGAGCTCGATCTCGCGCCGTTGCGCCAGGACAATCTCCGACGATGCGGCGCTGACCAGCAGATCCTCGAGCGGTCCGAGCATCAGGGTGAGCGGCGTGCGGAACTCGTGGCTTGCATTCGAGAAGAAGGCGGTCTTGGCCCGGTCGACCTCGGCCAGCGCTTCGGCGCGTCGGCGCTCGGCTTCGTAGGCGCGGGCATTGGCGAGGCCGGAAGCGATCTGGCCGACGAGGAGAGTGAGGAAGCCGCGATAATCGTCGGTGAAGGGGCGGTACGGGTTGAGGCCGGCGATGAAGAAGCCAGCCGGCACCTGCTGGCCCTGCTGGGCGATCGGCAGGGCGATCGCCTGGCGCGGCGGCTCGTTCCACGGCTCTGCCGGGAGATCGTCAAGCGCTATCGCCAGCTCGCCGAGCGCCACCGGCGCGACCCGTGCCAGCATGGCGGCGATCGGCCATGGCGCGTTGCCGTCGGCCTCGTCGAGCGTGGTCGGCGCCGCGCGATGGCCCGGCGCGAGGCCGGTGCTGGCAACCAGGCGCAGCTGATCGCCCTCGGCCTCCCGCAGATAGATGAGGGTGAAGGGCAGATCATGCTTGTTGATATCGAGACGGTCCGCGACGGCCTCGAACACCTCCTCAGGCGTCCGCGTGGCGGCGAGCCGCGTTGCCACCTCGCGCAGGATCCGCAATCGGCGCTCGCCAATGATGCGCTCGGTCTCTTCGGTGACGACGCAGAGCATGCCGCCGATGCTCCCGTCATCGTCGGGCAGCGGGCTGTAGGAGAAGGTGTGATAGGTCTCCTCCGGATAGCCGTGCCGCTCGAGGAAGAGCAGCAGACCCTCGTCCCACGTCGCTTCGCCGCGCTGCTCGACGATTTCGATGCGCGGACCGATCGCCGGCCAGATCTCCGCCCATACTTCGGCGGCCGGCGCGCCGAGCGCCCATTGGTGCTTGCTGCCGAGTGTCGGCCGATAGGCGTCGTTGTAAAAGAAAGTGCGGTCGCGGCCCCAGCCCATCCACATCGCGTAGCGGGAGCCGAGCATGATCTGTATCACAGTACGCAGGCTCTGCGGCCAGCGCTCCACCGGCCCTACCGGCGTTGCCGACCAATCCTTGGCGCGCATCAGCGCTGCCAACTCGCCGCCGCCTGCCAGGAACGATGTGGCGCTGCTAGCGTTGGTTGTCGGCTGCCCCACAAACGTCCCCCGATATACACCTAAGCATATGCTACCCGCCGGGTTCGCTCCGACTCCATCACTCAATAGGGTCAGGGCTGTGTCATCGTGGGGACGCGGCGCGGCCGACTAATCGTCGGCGGCCCGTGGCGTCGGCTGGGCTGGCGTCGGCGGCGCGATGAGCCCGCGGCCGCTGATCTCCGCCCCGGCATCGGGCGCCAGGCGGGCATAGACGAAGACCGATGTGCCCGAAATCAGCGCGATGGCAACGAAAGCGGGCCAGAAATCGGCGGCGCTGAGATCGCTGGTGCCGTGCCATAGAAGGGTGAGGTGCAGCAGCGTCGCGCCGAGCGCCACCCCCATGCTGATCGAGAGCTGCTGCGCCGTGCTCGTCATGCTGGTGGCCCGGCTGATCCGCGTTGGCGGCACGTCGGCGAAGGCCAGCGTGTTGGTGCTGGTGAATTGCAGCGATCGGAAGAAGCCGCCGGCGAGGAGCAGCACGAGGATGACCGCAGAGGGTATGCCGGGGCGGAAGGCGGCATAGCTGAGCATGAAGGCGGCGCTGATCAGCGCATTGCCGATCATCACCTTGCGGAAACCGTAGCGGCGCAGGATCGGCCGTGCGGTGATCTTCATGGCGAGCGCCCCGACCGCGCTGGCGAAGGTCAGCATTCCCGAGGCGAAGGCGGTCATGCCGAAGCCGAGCTGGAGCAGCAGCGGCAGCAGGAAGGGCAGGGCGCCGATGCCGATGCGGAAGAGCGAGCCGCCGCCCACGGCGATGGCGAAGGTCGGCACGCGAAAGAGCAGGAGATCGAGGATCGGGTTGGGGTGGCGGCTGGCATGCCGCACATAGAAGATGACGGCGACGAGGCCGACGATCACCAGCGCGATGGCGATGGCGAGCGGCAGTCCGCCGCGGCCGATCGCCTCGAAGCCGCTCATCGTGCCGACCAGCGCGACGGCGGCGAGCAGGAAGCCGCCGGCATCGAAGGGTGGCGTCTCGGGTTCCTTGTAATTCTCGATCAGGATCGAGACGAGAACGAGGCCGAGAATGCCGATCGGCACGTTGAGGAAGAAGATCCAGCGCCACGACGCGTAGGTGACGATGAAGCCGCCGACCGGCGGGCCGAGCACGGGGCCGAGCAGCGCCGGAACGGTGAGGTAGGACATCGCCCGCACCATGTCCGACTTGGTGACGTTGCGCAGCAGGACGAGGCGGCCGATCGGCACCATCATGGCGCCGCCGACGCCCTGCACGATGCGCGCGCCGGTCAGCTCGGCAATGCTGCTGCTCAGCCCGCACAGGATCGAGCCGAGCATGAACACGGCGATGGCGGCGCGGAAGACCGTGCGGGCGCCGAAGCGATCCGCCATCCAGCCGCTCGCCGGAATGAAGATGGCGACGCTCAGGAGATACGAGGTGATGGCGAGGCTGAGATGCACCGGGTTGACGGCAAAGGACGAAGCGATCTGCGGCAGGGCCGTCGCGATCACGGTGCCGTCGAGATTCTCCATGAAAAGCGCGCAGGCGACGGTCAGCGCGATGACCGCAGACCGTTCCAGCTTGAGGATGCCCATGCTCTACTGTCCCGGCGGCGCAATTCGTCGTCGCCTATTGTGCGAGCAACCATGGACGAGCGCAAATCTCCTGTCGGCAACGCGGCGAGCGGCGCGGCACGTGAATCGATCCGCATCGAAGCGCCGGATCAGCCCGAGGTGCGGCGCCTGCTGACGGCGAGCGATGCCTATCACATCAGCCTCTATCCGCGCGAAAGCCTCCACCTTCTCGATCCCGCCGCCTTGCGTGCGCCCGACGTATCGTTCTATGTCGCGCGTGTCGACGGCGC
>DATAQP010000356.1:0-5888 GCA_036264595.1 Allostellaceae bacterium | reverse complement strand
GTCACCGAGCGTCTCGTCGCGGCGGCGCCCGATCGCTACACCGCGACGCTCGCCAAGAAGGCGCGGCACGGCAAGATCTTCGTCGACTACCTGCGCAACGGCCGCGGCGCCACCGCCGTCGGCGCCTTCTCGACGCGGGCGCGCGAAGGCGCGACGGTCTCGACGCCGATCGCCTGGTCGGAGCTCGAAAGCGGCACGCGCTCCGACGCCTTCACTATCAAGAACCTGCCCGAGCGCCTAGCCAAGCTGCGCACCGATCCGTGGCAGGATTTCCTCTCGACGAGGCAATCGATCACCGCCGCGATCCGCAAGAAGATCGGCCTCTGAGGCGCGCTCCGTTAAGGGGCGTGTCCGCCTCTCACCAGCGGTCGATCGGGATCTTCAGATAGGAGACGCCGTTCGCTTCCGGCGGCGGCAGCGCACCAGCCCGCATGTTGACTTGCACCGCCGGCAGCAGCAGCGCCGGCGGCGGCAGCTTGGCATCGCGCTCGCTGCGCAGGGCGACGAATGCCGTCTCGTCGACACCGTCCCTGACATGGATATTGTCGGCGCGCTGCTCGGCAACGCTGCTCTGCCAGGCGGGCGGGCGACCGCCGGGTTGATAATCGTGGCAGACGAAGATGCGCGTCGCCGGCGGCAGAGCGAGGATGCGGCGTAGCGAGCGGTAGAGCCGTCGCGGATCGCCGCCGGGAAAGTCGCAGCGCGCGGTGCCGCCATCGGGCATGAACATGGTGTCGCCGACGAAGGCGGCGTCGCCGATCAGATAGGTGACGCCGTCCGGCGTGTGACCCGGCGTCGCCAGCACGCGCGCCGCGAGGTCGCCGATAGCGAAGACCTCGTCGTCGGCGAAGAGATGATCGAATTGGCTGCCGTCGCCGCGAAAATCGGCGCCGGCATTGAACAATTCGCCGAAGACGCGCTGCACCGCGACGATCCCGGTCCCGATCGCGATGCGCCCGCCGATCCGCGATTTGAGAAAGGACGCGGCGGTCAGATGGTCGGCGTGGACGTGCGTCTCGAGCAGCCACTCGGGCACGAGCTGCTGCTCGGCGATGAAGGCGAGGATGCGTTCGCCCGCGCCGGTCGCGCGCCGTCCGGCCCTGACATCGAAATCGAGCACTGGATCGATCACCGCGCAGGCGCCGCCGGCGCCGGCATGGACGACGTAGCTCACCGTCGAGCTGACGGTATCGTAGAAGGGCTGAACCAGCGGGTTCATGGCTCGCCCTCTCACGCCTTCAGGCGATAGCCGCTGGCGATCAGGCGAAAGCAGAGCAGGAGAAGCGCGGCGTTGACGCCGATCAGCACGACGATACCGACGGCGAGCGAGCCATCGGCATGGCCGATGAAGCCGTAGCGGAACCCGTCGATCATGTAGAAGAACGGGTTGAGATGGGCGACGAAGCGCCAGCCCTCGGGCAGCCGGTCGACCGAGTAGAAGGTGCCGGAGAGGAACGAGAGCGGCGTCACGATGAAGTTGGTGACCGCCGCCATGTGGTCGAACTTCTCGGCCCAGATGCCGGCGAGCACGCCGAGCAGCGAGAGCAGCAGCGAGGCCGCGATGGCGTAGAAAACGATGGCCGGAGGATCGACGATGTGGAGCGGCACGAAGCACCAGATCGCCAGGCTGACGACGGCGCCGACGACGAGGCCGCGCGTGACGCCGCCGAGCGCATAGGCGAGGGTCAGCTCGCCGCCGCTCAAGGGCGGCATCAGCACGTCGACGATGTTGCCCTGCACCTTCGAGATGATCAGCGAGGACGAGGTGTTGGCGAAGGCATTCTGCATCATCGCCATCATGATGAGCCCTGGGGTGAGGAACTCGGCGAAGGAGACGCCGCCGACGCTGCGCCCGGCGCTTGCCCCGACGCCCCCGAGGGCAAGCACGAAGACGGCGAGAAAGAGCAGGGTCGTGACCACCGGCGCGGCCACGGTCTGCGTCGCCACCTTGAAGAAGCGCCGGACCTCGCGCGCATAGAGCGTCCAGAAGCCGAGCCAGTTGACCATGCCGATCGTCCGGACCGCCGGCGGGGATGCAGATAACACCGATGCCTCCTGCTAGACTGAAGGAGCTTTAGCGCCCCAGAGCGCGACAGGCAAGCGCCCGACAGGCAAGCGCCCAACAGGCAAGCGCGGGGCAAGCAAGCGCAGGAGGATCCGTGCAGGGACGAAGACGCGCCGCATCCACCAAGATCACGGCCACCTCGCTCAATAATATCGCCCTGCACTATCTCGAGCGCTTCGCCAGCTCGGCGGAAAATCTGCGCCGCGTGCTGATGCGCCGGGTGCGGCGCGCCGCCGCCCATCACGGCGGCGACCCGGCCGAGGGCGCCGCGCTCATCGAGGCGCTGATCCGGCGCTTCGAGCAATCGGGGCTGCTCGACGACCAGCGTTACGCCGCCGCCAAGGCGGCGAGCCTGCAGCGCCGCGGCGGCTCGCGGCGCGCGATCTCCGGCCGGCTGGCGCAGCAGGGGGTCGCCACGGAGCTGATCGCCGAGACGCTGCAGGAGCTCGCGAACGAGCCCGGCAGCGGCGACCTCGCCGCCGCCTGTGCCTTCATCCGCCGCCGCCGGCTCGGCGCCTATCGCTCGTCGGTGTCGCGCGCCGCCGCGCCGGAAAGGGACATGGTGGGCAAGGACATGGCGGCCTTGGCGCGCGCCGGCTTCTCGTTCGAGATCGCCCGCCGCGTCCTCGCTTGCGCCGATGTCGCTTCGGTCGAGGCCCTGCTGAGCGCGGCGGAGGAGGCTTAAGCCGACTTCACCTCGCGCGGCGCGGCCTCCTTGGCCGCCTCGGCCACCCGCTCGCTCATCTCCTCGAGATAGCGCGGCTTCACCGCGTAAGGCATCTCGATGCCGTCGCGGTCGAAGGCCTGCTTCATGCGGCGCACGAACTCGCGGCCGACCATCCATTGCTTGCGCGGCAAGGTCTTGAGGCGCGACTGGATGGTGATACCGAGCTCGGTCATCTTGTCGATGCCGATGACCTCGAGCGGCTCGAGGATGAAGGGGCGGAAGGCGGCGTCGCGCATCAGCTCGCCGGCGACCTCGCGCAGCACCGCGGCGACGCGGTCGGGATCCTCGCGATAGGACACCGCGACATTGGAGACGTAGTAGGCATAGTCCTTGGTCAGGTTGATGACCGAGCTGACCTCGCTGAACGGGATCGCATGGATGGCGCCGGCATTGTCGCGCAGGCGGATGGTGCGGATCGATATCGCCTCGACGACGCCGAGATGACCCTTGCCGACATCGACGACGTCGCCGACCGCCAGCGTGTCCTCGATCAGGATGAAGAGGCCGGTGATTACGTCCTTGACCAGAGCCTGGCTGCCGAAGCCGATGGCGAGGCCGACGACGCCGGCGCCGGCGAGCAGCGGCGCGATGTCGACGCCGACCTGCGACAGGATGATGAGCGAGACGAGGAGCAGGATGAGCACCATCATCGCCGTGCGCAGCAGCGGCAGCAGGGTGCGGGCGCGGGCGCTGCGCGCCAGCGGCACGTCGTCCTGGTCGACCGCGGTGAGATAGCGCTCGATCGCCGAACTGAAGAGCTCCCACACGGCCAGCGCGATCAGGATGACGGTGCCGATGCTGATCAGGCTGGTCGTCACGCGATGGCCGAAATCGGAGTCGAGCCACGAGAAGGCGGCGACGTTCCACGCCTGCAGGATGGCGAGGGCCGCGAAGGCGTAGACCAGCGCCGCGATCACCGCGCTGAAGATCGGCACATAGCGGTTGGCCCGCTGCTCCAGCGTGGGGAATTTCTGCCTGAGCTCGCTGCTGATGGCGAAGCCGTGCCGGCTCACCCGCCTCGTCAGATTGACGATGAGGCGGGCGACGACGAGGACGGCGAGGGTGAGTAGCGTGCCGCGCAGCACATAGATGAAGCCGCCGTTGACGCGCAGCGCGTAGACGAGAAAGATCGCCGATATATAGGTGATGGCGAGGACGTGCCAGGTATCCGCCAGCCGGTTGCGCAGGACGCGCCAGCCGCTGACCGCACCGCCGCCCTCGGCCGCGCCGCCATTGGCCTTGCGGCCCTGCAGCCAATCGCGCACCGCGACGCGATTCTGCAGCACGAAGATGATGGCGAGGACTGCGAGGACGAGCGCGGTGCTCTTGAGCAGCAGGGCGTAGATGCCGCCCGGCACGCCGAGCCACCAGGCGCCGGCAGTGATCGCGTAGCCATAGACCGTCCAGTAGATGAAGCGCTTGGCCCAGACATAAAGATAGGAGCGCGTCTCCTCTTTGAGGCGGGGAAAGAGCGGCGGGCCGAGCCGCGGCAGCAGTACGATGCGGGCGACGCCGGCGATCAGCCGCGCCGTGACATAGGCGCCGATCAGCGTGGTGGCGACGCGCTCGGTGGCAAAGCGCGCGCCGACGAAGGGCAGGATGATATAGGCGACGGCCGCGAAGGTCAGGATGGGCAGCGCGTCGAGCACGGCGCGCGCCGCCATCAGTGCGAGGCGGAGCGGCAGATGGCCGTTGCCGTTGGTCAGCGAGCGGCGCGGCCGCAGCAGCACCCGGCGCATCAACCATTCGGCGACCAGCGCCAAGCCGAAGATGGTGAGCAGCTTCAGCCCGACATCGAGCCAGAACGCGCGCAGCACCGGATCGACCACCTGCTCCTTGACCCAGCCGACGATGCGCGGCACGTCGACCACCACCGCGGCAGCCGCCAGCACCTCCTGGCTGATCGCCTCGGTGCGCTGCGAGATCTGCTCCAGGAGCGTCACCGGACTGGCCTCCTGGGGCTGCGCCTCGACGCCGCGCTGGGCGGCGATGAGGCCGCGCAGCTCCTCGACCAGCCGCGCGCGCTGCGCATCGTCCTGCAGGGTATTGACCAGGCGCTGCAGCTCCGCGGCGGTCACCGGCGCCGGCGCTGCAGTTGGTGCCGGAGCGGCCGGCGGGGTGGCGCTCTGCGCCGCCGCAGTGCCGGCGAGGCCGCCCCTCGGAAGCACGGCGGCCAAAAGCCCGGTTGCCAGAAGCAACATCGCTGCGATGCGCGCGGTCACGCGCGCGGCTTGCCCGGCTCGCTCTATCATGGCGCGAAGATAGCGGCAGCCCGGCGGCCGGCCAAGGCCAAGCCGCCGGGATCACAAAATGACCTTATTTCGCTGGCGCCGGCTGGTCTATTTGGCTGGCGCCGGCTGGGTTTCGCGGCTTTCCATCAGCGCCGCGACATCGGTCGCCCCCTGATGGTTCTCGCCGCGCAGCGCCGCGACGACGCGGCTGCGATCGGCCGGGCTGCGATTTTGGCTGAGCTTGAACTTGCCCTGCAGGCGGGCGATCGGGATGGCGAACCCGATGATGCCGCGCACCATGCCGGCGGCGTAGTCGGCCGGCTCGTCGGCGAGGCGCCAGGGCGCCTTCCGGCCGCCCTCGTGCAGCTCGGCGAGATCGCCGACCAGGCGGGTCAGATCGCCAGAGTCCTCGATCACGCGCGGCGTGCCGTAGGCATGCACGGCGACGTAGTTCCAGGTCGGCACTGCCGGCTTCTTCTCGTACCAGTTCGGCGAGACATAGGCGTGCGGCCCGGCGAAGACGACGAGGACCTCGCGCCCCTCCTTGAGATCGGCGACCTGCGGGTTGGGCCGAGCGAGATGGCAGAGCAGCGTGCCGTGCGGTCCTGCTGCGCGCTCGTACATGAAGGGCAGCTGGCTGGCGATCAGCCCGTCCTTGCCGTGGCTGATCAGCGTGGCGAAGCTGTTGCGCTCCATGATCTCGGCCAGCACGGCCGGATCGGCTTCGGTGAAATGCTTGGGCAGATAGACCATGTCGACCTCGCGCGCCGCCGTCGGACCGGCGTTGCGCCGATGGAAGCGTACCGGCGCGTCGCCGGTCAATCGCCGATTTGTCGCGAGACAATTGCTTGCCGGGCGACGCCTC
>DATAQP010000287.1:0-6967 GCA_036264595.1 Allostellaceae bacterium | reverse complement strand
ATCGAAAGGTGAGGCGCGACCCCGAATGAGCGAAACTCTCGAACAGCTCGGCGCCGTCCTCGCGGAGGCGCTCGGCGGCTCTGTCACGGGCCATGCGGTCGCGCTCGGCGAGCTCACCGTCGAGGCGGTCGCGGCCGACATCGTCAAGGTCGCGACCTTCCTGCGCGACGACAGCAACTGCCAGTTCAAGCAGCTGATGGACATCTGCGGCGTCGATTATCCGGGCCGCGAGCAGCGCTTCCAGGTGGTCTACAACATGCTGTCGCTGAAGCATAATCAGCGCGTCCGCGTGAAGGTCGACACCGACGAGGACACCGCAATTCCCTCGGTGGTTTCGCTGTTCTCCGCCGCCGGCTGGTACGAGCGCGAGGTGTGGGACATGTTCGGCGTCATCTTCGACGGCAATCCGGACCTGCGCCGCATCCTCACCGACTACGGCTTCCAGGGCCATCCGCTGCGCAAGGACTTCCCGCTGACCGGCTATGTCGAGGTCCGCTATGACGACGACCAGAAGCGCGTCGTCTACGAGCCGGTCAAGCTCAAGCAGGAATTCCGCAGCTTCGACTTCCTGTCGCCCTGGGAGGGCATGAACGAGATCCTGCCCGGCGACGAGAAGGCGGCGCCACCAGCAGGAGGACAGGGCTGATGGCCGAGATGGGCACGGCAGTCGTGGCAGGCGCAGCCGGCGCGCCGGAAACCCAGATCAAGAACTTCACGATGAATTTCGGGCCGCAGCATCCCGCCGCGCACGGCGTGCTGCGTCTCGTGCTCGAGATGGACGGCGAGGTGGTCGAGCGCGCCGACGCGCATATAGGCCTGCTCCATCGCGGCACCGAGAAGCTCATCGAGTACAAGACCTATCTTCAGGCCGTGCCGTATTTCGATCGCCTCGACTACGTCTCGCCGATGTGCCAGGAGCACGCCTTCGCGCTCGCCGTCGAGCAGCTCCTCGGTATCACGCCGCCGCCGCGTGCGCAGTATATCCGCGTGCTCTACAGCGAGATCACGCGCATCCTCAACCATCTCCTCAACATCACCGCTTTCGCGCTCGACGTCGGCGCCATCACGCCGTTCCTCTGGGGCTTCGAGGAGCGCGAGAAGCTGATGGAGTTCTACGAGCGCGTCTGCGGCGCCCGGCTGCATGCCGCCTATTTCCGTCCCGGCGGCGTCCATCAGGATCTCCCCGCCGGCCTCGCCGACGACATCCTCGCCTTCTGCGACGCCTTCCCCAAGGTGATCGACGATATCGAGCATCTCTTGACCGAGAACCGCATCTTCCGCCAGCGCACTGTCGATATCGGCGTGGTGAGCGCCGATCAGGCTCTCGATTGGGGCTTCGCCGGGCCGATGCTGCGCGCGTCGGGCGTGGCGTGGGATCTGCGCCGCTCGCAGCCCTACGACGTCTATGGCGAGATGGATTTCGACATTCCCGTCGGCAAGAACGGCGACTGCTTCGACCGCTACCTCGTGCGCATCGAGGAGATGCGCCAGTCGCTGCGCATCATGAAGCAGGCGCTCGCCAAGATGCCGGTCGGCCCGGTCAAGATCAACGACCGCAAGGTGGCGCCGCCGCCGCGCGCCGAGATGAAAGCCTCGATGGAAGCCCTCATCCACCATTTCAAGCTCTACACCGAGGGCTATCACGTGCCCGCCGGCGAGACCTATGCCGCGGTCGAGGCGCCCAAGGGCGAGTTCGGCGTCTATCTCGTCTCCGACGGCAGCAACAAGCCGTATCGCTGCAAGATCCGCGCCCCGGATTTCGCCTTCCTGCAGGGCGTCGACTTCATGTCGAAGGGCCACATGCTCGCCGATGTCGTCGCGATCATCGGCTCGATGGACATCGTCTTCGGCAGTATCGATCGATGAGCGCAGACTCTCACGGCGCCCCCGTCGCGCAGCCCGCGAGCTTCGCCTTCACGGCGGAGAACCTCGCCAAGGCCGAGGCCTATATCGCCAAGTATCCGCCCGGCCGCCAGGCCAGCGCGGTGCTGGCGCTGCTCGACCTCGCGCAGCGTCAGTCGGACAATTGGCTGCCGCGCGCCGCGATGGACACCGTGGCCGATCTTCTCGGCATGGCGCGCATCCGCGTCTACGAGATCGCGACCTTCTACTCGATGTTCAACTTGAAGCCGGTCGGCAAGCATTTCTTCCAGATCTGCACGACGACGCCGTGCTGGCTGCGCGGCTCCGACGAGGTCGTCGAGGCGTGTCGCAGGAAGCTCGGCATCGGCATCGGCGAGACGACGGCCGATGGCAAGTTCTCGCTCACCGAGGTCGAGTGCCTCGGCGCCTGCGTAAACGCGCCGGTCATCCAGATCAACGACGATTTCTACGAGGATCTCGACGGGCCCGCGACCGAGGCGCTGATCGACGCCTTCTCGCGCGGCGAGACGCCGCCGCCCGGCTCGGCGCTAAAGCGCCAGGGCTCCGCGCCGGTCACCGGACCGAAGACGCTGCATGGCGTGCCATCCCGGGAGACCCCAATGCTGCGTGACCCAAATGCTTAGTGACCCAAATGCTTAGTGATAAGGACCGCATCTTCACCAATCTCTACGGCCAGCACGATTGGCGGCTCGCCGGCGCGCGCCGGCGCGGCGATTGGAGCGGCACCAAGGAGATCATCCTCAAGGGGCGCGACTGGATCGTCGAGCAGGTCAAGCAGTCAGGCTTGCGCGGGCGCGGCGGGGCAGGGTTCCCGACCGGGCTCAAATGGTCGTTCATGCCGAAGACGAGCGACCGGCCGACCTATCTCGTCGTCAACGCCGACGAGAGCGAGCCCGGCACCTGCAAGGACCGCGACATCCTGCGCTGGGATCCGCACAAGCTGATCGAGGGCTGCCTCCTGGCGAGCGTCGGCATGGGCGCCGGCGCCTGCTACATCTATATCCGCGGCGAGTTCTACAACGAGGCCGTGCATCTGCAGGCGGCGATCGAGGAGGCCTATGCGGCCGGCCTCATCGGCAAGAACGCCTGCGGCTCGGGCTATGATTTCGAGCTCTATCTGCACCGCGGCGCCGGCGCCTATATCTGCGGCGAGGAGACTGCGCTGCTCGAGAGCCTCGAAGGGCGCAAGGGCCAGCCGCGGCTGAAGCCGCCTTTCCCCGCCGGCGTCGGTCTCTATGGCTGCCCGACGACGGTCAACAATGTCGAGACCATCGCCGTCGCGCCGACCATCCTGCGCCGCAGCGGCGCCTGGTTCGCCGGCATCGGCCGGCCCAAGAACGAGGGCACCAAGGTCTTCTGCATCTCCGGCCACGTCAACACGCCGTGCAACGTCGAGGAGGCGATGGGCATCCCGCTCAAGGAGCTCATCGAGCGCCATGCCGGCGGCGTGCGCGGCGGCTGGGACAATCTGCTCGCCATCATTCCCGGCGGCTCGTCGGTGCCGTGCATCCCGAAGTCGATCTGCGACGGCGTGCTGATGGATTTCGACGCGCTGCGCGACGTCAAATCGGGCCTCGGCACCGCCGCCGTCATCGTCATGGACAAGTCGACCGATATCATCAAGGCGATCGCGCGCCTCGCCAAGTTCTACAAGCACGAAAGCTGCGGCCAATGCACGCCGTGCCGCGAGGGCACCGGCTGGATGTGGCGCGTCATGGAGCGCATGGTCAAGGGCAACGCCTCGGTCGAGGAGATCGACATGCTGCTCAACGTCTCGTTCGAGATCGAGGGCCATACGATCTGCGCGCTGGGCGATGCGGCCGCGTGGCCGATCCAGGGGCTGATCCGCCATTTCCGTCCCGAGATGGAGCAGCGCATCAAGGACTACCGCGACGCCGCCGTGCGGTCGCGCGCGGCCTGAGGTTTTGAGAAAGAACGCTCGATGCCGAAACTGACCATCGACGGCCAAGAGATAGAAGTCCCGCCGGGCACCACGGTGCTGCAGGCCTGCCAGCGCCTCGGCGTCGAGGTGCCGCATTTCTGCTTTCATGAGCGGCTGGCGATCGCCGGCAATTGCCGGATGTGCCTGGTCGAGCAGGAGAAGTCGCCCAAGCCGATCGCCTCCTGCGCGATGCCGGCGACCGACAACATGGTCATCCATACCAAGTCCGAGAAGGCGCAGAAGGCGCGCAAGGGGGTGATGGAGTTCCTGCTCATCAACCACCCGCTCGATTGCCCGATCTGCGACCAGGGCGGCGAGTGCGACCTGCAGGACCAGGCGATGGCCTACGGCTTCGACCGCGGCCGTTTCGAGGAGAACAAGCGGGCGGTCAAGGACAAGGATTTCGGCCCGCTGATCAAGACCAGCATGAATCGCTGCATCCATTGCACGCGCTGCGTCCGCTTCGCCACCGAGATCGCCGGCGTCGAGGAGCTCGGCGCGACCGGGCGCGGCGAGGACATGGAGATCGGGACCTATATCGAGCACGCCCTGACCTCCGAGCTTTCGGGCAACATGATCGATCTCTGCCCGGTCGGCGCGCTGACCTCCAAGCCCTATGCCTTCGTCGCGCGGCCCTGGGAGCTGCGCAAGACCGAGACGATCGACGTGCTCGACGCCGTCGGCAGCAACATCCGCGTGGATGCGCGCGGGCCGCAGGTGCTGCGCGTGCTGCCCCGCCTCAACGAGGAGATCAATGAGGAGTGGATCTCCGACAAGAGCCGCTTCGCCGTCGACGGTCTGATGCATAAGCGCCTCGACCGCCCCTATGTGCGGCGCGACGGCAAGCTCGTCGAGGCGAGCTGGAACGAGGCCTTCGACGCCATCGCCGAGCGCTTCGGCGCGCTCTCCGGCGCGAAGATCGCGGCGCTCGCCGGCGATCTCGTCGATGTCGAGGCGATGCTCGCCCTCAAGGAGCTGATGGTCGCGCTCGGCTCGCCCCATCTCGACTGCCGGCAGGACGGCGCCAAGCTCGACCCGACGAGCCACGCCGCCTATCGCTTCAACACGACGATATCAGGCATCGAGCAGGCCGATGTCTGCCTGCTCATCGGCACCGACCCGCGCCACGAGGCGGCGCTGGTCAACGCAAGGCTGCGCAAGCGCCATCTCATGGGCGGCTTCAAGATCGCGGCGATCGGTCCCGCGCTCGACCTCACCTTCGCGGTCGAGCAGCTCGGGACCAAGCCCTCGGTGCTCGACGAGCTCGGCGATGGACGACATGGCTGGAGCGCGGTGCTGAAGGCGGCGCAGAAGCCGATGCTCATTCTCGGCATGGGCGCGCTGACGCGGCCGGACGGGGCGCAGATCCTCGCCGCCGCGCGCCGCGTCGCCGAGAGCTGCCACATGGTGCGCGACGGTTGGAACGGCTTCAACGTGCTGCACACCGCCGCCGCCCGCGTCGGCGGAATGGATATCGGCTTTCTGCCGGGACCCGGCGGGCGCGACCGCGACGCCATCGTGTCCGGCTGCGAGACGGGCGAGGTCGAGGCGATCTATCTGCTCGGCGTCGACGAGATCGCGATGTCGCGGCTCGGCCGCGCCTTCGTCGTCTATCAGGGCCATCACGGCGATGCCGGGGCGCGACGCGCCGATGTTGTCCTGCCGGGCGCCGCCTATACCGAGAAAGACGGCACCTACGTCAACCTCGAAGGCCGCGTCCAGGCCGCACGGCGCGCCGTCTTCCCGCCCGGCGATGCCCGCGAGGACTGGACCATCCTGCGCGCCCTGTCGGATCGGCTTCGCCGCAAATTGCCGTACGATTCGCTGAACCAGCTGCGGCGGCATCTCGTCACGGCCTATCCGCATCTCGCCCTGCAGGATGCCGTCACGCCGGCATCGTGGGGGCCCTTCGGCAGCGCCGGCCCGATCGCGCCGATGCCGCTCGCCTATCCGATCGCCGATTACTACCGGACCGATCCGATCAGCCGCGCCTCGCCGACGATGGCGAAATGCAGCGCCGTCGCCGCTGCGGCGAGACACTCCAGCGCGAAGAACCCGAGCGCAAAGACGGGCACGCATGGCTGAGACAATGTGGACAGGCACCGTGCTGCCACTCGTCATCATCGTACTCGAGATCCTGGCGATCGTCGTGCCCCTGCTCGTCGCCGTCGCCATGGCGACCTATTTCGAGCGCAAGGTTCTCGCCGCCGCGCAGCTGCGCAAGGGACCGAACGTGGTCGGTCCCTTCGGGCTGCTGCAGCCTTTCGCCGACGGCTTGAAGCTGCTGATGAAGGAAACCGTCATCCCTAGCAGCGCCAACCGGATCGTCTTCATCGCCGCGCCGATCCTCACCTTTACCCTCAGCCTCATCGCCTGGGCGGTCATACCGTTCGGTAATGGCGTCGTCGTGTCGAACATCAATGTCGGCATTCTCTACCTCTTCGCCATCTCCTCGCTCGGCGTCTACGGCGTGATCATGGCAGGCTGGGCCTCGAACTCGAAATACGCCTTTCTCGGCGCGCTGCGCTCGGCGGCGCAGATGGTGTCCTACGAGGTGTCGATCGGCTTTGTCCTGGTCACCGTCCTGCTCTGCGTCGGCTCGCTCAATCTCAACGACGTCGTCTTGGCGCAGCGCCACGTCTGGTTCGTCATCCCGCTGCTGCCGATGGCGGTCATCTTCTTCGTCTCCGGCCTCGCCGAGACCAACCGCTCCCCCTTCGATCTGCCGGAGGGCGAATCGGAGCTGGTCGCCGGCTATTTCGTCGAGTATTCGGCGATGACCTTCGCGCTGTTTTTCCTCGGCGAGTACGCCAACATGATCCTGGTCAGCGCGATGACCTCGATCCTCTTCCTCGGCGGCTGGCTGGCGCCGCTCGGACTGACCTTCATTCCCGGGCCGATCTGGTTCCTGCTCAAGATCGTGCTGTGCTTCTTCTGCTTCCTGTGGGTGCGCGCGACCTTCCCGCGCTTTCGCTACGACCAGCTCATGAGGCTAGGCTGGAAGGTGTTCCTGCCGTTTTCGCTGTTCTGGCTGGTCTTGACCGCCGGCGTCCTGACGGGCATGGGCTGGCTGCCCGATTAGGGCGGGGCGCAAGATGAGGATAGGGTGATATGGCGTTCCTGGACCGTACCGCACGCAGC
>DATAQP010000275.1:0-11265 GCA_036264595.1 Allostellaceae bacterium | reverse complement strand
ATCGCCGTTCTGCTCGGCAAGGTGGAGCAGCCGCTTCGCCAGCCGCGCCGGCGCCGAGAGAAAGGTCGCATCCTCGACCATGTCGCTGAGCCAGCGCAGGCGCCGGCAGGTCAACCCGAGGAGATGCATCGTGAGCTCGTTCTCATGCCGCAGCAGGTCGAGAAACTCCGCCCGACGCAGCATCATCAGATCGACCTTGTCGATCGCGGTTGCGTCGGCGGTGCGCGGCAGCCCGTCGATCAGCGCTATCTCGCCAAAGACGTCACCAGGCCCCATGATGTTGAGCAGGGCGTCACGACCGTCGATCGCATTGGCATGAATGCGCAGCCGACCGGCGATGACGCCGTAAAGCGCGTCGCCGGGGTCGCCCTTGCGAAACAACACCTCACCGGGCGCCAGGTGACGGCGCACCCGCAACTTGACGACCTTGTCGAGGATGCTGCTGGGGAGCCCCTTGAACAGGCTGGAGCCTTCGATCATGGCGCGGCCTCGAACTTTCCTCGCCGCGCTTCCGTCTCGGTCGGCAATCGCGCGTGGCGCCAGCATAACCTCGCCCTCCCCGGGCGACAACCGGCGGTGCGCCGGGGCCTCCCGGCGGCGCAGGCGTCATGATAGAAATCATTTGTCGTGCGTCGCCTCTCGCGATCGCCGCCTTCGGGAGTCATCGGTAGTGGCAGCGGATCGATGACACCCGGACCCCGGCGATGCAATTGATCGACTTCCTCTCGCGGACCGCGCGGCGCTGGCTTGCCGCGTCCGAGCGCACGGTGCCGTGGCTGATCCTCGCTATCGCGCTGACCGGCAAGCTGATCGATCCGCTGCCGGTTGCCCAGATCCGGCGCGCCGCTTTCGACTACCTGCAGCGCCTGGCGCCGCGCGATTCGCAAGCGACCCCGATCCGCGTCATCGCCATAGACGACGAGTCGCTTTCCCGCATCGGCCAGTGGCCGTGGCCACGCCGGATCCTGGCGCACATGCTCGATCGGCTGCGCGCCGCCGATGCGCGGCTCGCTGTCTTCGACATCGTCTTCGCCGAGCCGGACCGCACGTCGCCGTCCCGCCTGCTGGCCGAGGAGGGCGTCGCCGAGACTTTGCCCGCGGATCTCGCCGAGCGGCTGCCCGATCACGACGCGGTCTTCACCGCCGCACTGCGCCGCATGCCCTCGGTGCTCGGCTTCGTCCTGGTCAACGACGCCGTCGGCGAGCCACCAGCACAACCCTATTCGGTGAGCTATAGCGGCCCCGATCCGCAGGCGGTTCTGCCCGCCTATCGCGGCGTGATCGCGACCCTGCCGAACCTCGCAGCCGCCGCGGCTGGGAGCGGCTCGATCAACAACCTTCCGGACCCCGACGGCATCGACCGTCGCCTGCCCCTCGTCGCCAGCGCCTTCGGTCACGTCTATCCCAGCCTCGTCCTCGAGGCCGCGCGCGTTCTCGTCGGCGATCGCTCCTATGGGCTGAAGACAGTGGGTGGCAGCGGCGAGCGCAGCCTCGCCGCCGGCAGCGGAGGGATCGTCGGGCTGCGCATCGGATCGGGCGCCAACGGCATCACCGTGCCGACCGACGCGCAGGGCGCGCTCGTCCTTCACCTCCCAGGCCGCGCGAGCGCACCGATCATCCCGGCCTGGCGCCTGCTCGACGGCACCGTGCCGCCCGACGAGCTCGCCGGCAGCATCGCCATGATCGGCACGACCGCCAAGGCGCTCACCGACATCAATCAGACCGCGCTCGGCCCTCGGCCCGGGCTCGAATTGCAGAGCGAGGCGTTGTCTCAGATCCTGCTCGGCGCCTATATCACGCGGCCGGATTGGGCCGCTGGTCTTGAGCTCACCCTTGCCTTCGTCCTCGGCGCGGGGCTGATCCTCGCCTTCCCGCATCTCAGCCCGGTCGCCGGCGCACTCGTCAGCCTGCTCGTCATCGCGCTGCTGGGGGCCGCAAGCTGGATCGCCTTCACCCGCTTCGCCTGGCAATTCGACGCCGTCTATCCCGGCCTTACCCTGTTCGCGGTCGCCGCCAGCGCGACGATCGCCGCCTTTGCCCGCAGCGACCGCGAGCGTGCCTTTATCCGCCACGCCTTCAGCCGCTATCTGTCGCCTGAGCTGGTCAAGCGCCTGGCCGACGATCCTCGAGCGCTGCGGCTCAGCGGCGAGCGTCGCGAGATGACCTTTCTCTTCACCGACATCGCCGGGTTCACCGGCCTCTCGGAGCGGCTTGGTCCGGCCGCGCTGGCGCCCATCCTCAATGAGTATTTCGATGGCGCCTGTGCGGTGATCTTCGCCGAGGGCGGAATGGTCAACGAATTTGTCGGCGACGCCATCCTCGCCTTCTTCAATGCGCCGCTCGACCAGCCCGATCATGCGCGGCGGGCGCTGGCGGCGGCACGCGCGCTCGACCGCTTCGCCGAAGGCTTCCGCCGGACGCAGGTGGCGCACGGCATCGCCTTCGGCGCGACAAGAATCGGCGTGCATACCGGCAGCGCGCTGGTGGGTAATTTCGGCGCCACGCAGCGGTTCAAATATTCCGCCCTCGGCGACGTCGTCAACACCGCCTCCCGCATCGAGGGGCTCAACAAATACTTCGGCACGCGCGCCTGCGCCTCGGCGACCACCGTGGCCGCGACCGGCGACACGCGCATGCGACCGATCGGCAGCGTCACCGTCAGCGGCAAGACCGAAGCGCTCACCATCTTCGAGATCCTCGCGGCGAACGAGCCAGACGACGCCTTTCTCGACCGTTACCGCAGCGCCTATCTCGCGCTCGAGGCGGGTCGCCTCGAGGAGGCGCGCGCGCTCTTCGAAGCGCTCCATGCCGCGGCGCCGGCGGACGGCCCCGTCGCCTTTCATCTCGACAGGCTGCGGCGCGACGCCGGCAGCCCGGTCATCGTGATGACCGAGAAATAGGAGGACCTCAAAAAACGCACCGCCGGCGAAGGCAGGGCCGGTTGGGAGCGTCGCATGGAACGTCGCAACGCCGGCTAGAGGACGCGCCTCTCGCCGCCGGTCTCTTTCGCTGTCGCATCGGCGGCATCAAGCGGCCGATCACCTTCCATCGGCGATCGCTCGCCGGCCCGCATGCCGAGAATGGCGCCGAGCGCGACGGCGCCGAACTGGTTGAGGACGGCAAATTGCGGGAAGAGATTCGCCAGCAGCGCCGGCCCGATGCCGAGCATCAAGCCCAGCGCCGCAGCGATCCGGCGCAGCACACGGTTCATCGCGATCGCCTGTCTACCAGGCGACATCGTCCTCACCGCTGCTCGGCACCGGTTTCGTCGCCTGCCGGAAATGGGCGGACGTGCTCACGGTGGCACTCGCATCGTGGTGACGGGAGCTGGAGAAGCCGAAGCCGACGGCGAGCAGAGCGGCGGCAATCGTCCACGCCGCCAGGATGCTCCTGACCGGCGTCCCGTCCTGCTTGGCGTGATGGTACAAAGGTGCGTGCGACATGACAGTGACCTTCACGTAGGATGGGAGTTCTCCGGGGACGCCCATCGTTCGTCCCGCCTCGATTGCCACATCTATGACACTGGTCTCAGGCGAGTTCTGTGAGTCGCCCCACAGAGCGCAAAAATTGCCCCGGCCGGCCGCGCCTCGGCCGGTGCTCTGACCAAGCTGACCTCTAGATGGAAACGCCGATGGCGCCCGTGGCCGCTAGACCGTTGCGCGCCATTGATAGGGCGCCTCGAGCGCGGCGATCTCCTCGCTCGTCAGCGTGATGTCGGTCGCCGCCGCCGCGTCGTCGAGATAGGAGAGCTTGGTGGCGCCGATGATCGGCGCCGCCATGACCTTCTTGGCGAGGCACCAGGCGAGGGCGATCTGGGTCGGCTTGGCCTCGCGTGCGGCGGCAATCTTCACGAGCTTCTTGACGATCGCCTTGTCGCTATCGCGAAAGAGAGCGTTCTGCGCCGCCTGCTTGTCCTCGCGGGCGCGCTCGGTCTTGCGCGGCCCGGCGAGAACGCCGCGCGCCAGCGGGCTGTAGGGGATGAGCCCGACCCCGGCTTCGAGGCAGAGCGGGATCATCTCGCGCTCCTCCTCGCGCTGCAGCAGGTTGTAGAGGTTCTGCATCGCCACCGGCCGCGCATAGCCCTTGTGCTCGGCGAGGGCGAGCATCTGGGCGAAGCGATAGGCCGGCATGGTCGAGCCGCCGACATAGAGCACCTTGCCGGCGCGCACCAGCTCGGTCAGCGCATCCATCACCTCCTCGAGCGGCGTCACCCCGTCGAGGCGATGGATCTGGTAGAGGTCGATATAATCGGTGCCGAGACGCTTGAGCTGATCATCGACCGCGTGGCGCAGATGCTTGCGGCCGACGCCGATCTCGTTCGGCCCATCGCCCATCTTGAGGCCGAATTTCGTCGAGATGACGACGTCGGCGCGCTTGGCATAGCCAAGCAGGCACTTGCCCATGATGGTCTCGCTGGCGCCGAGATTGTAGGCGTCGGCCGTGTCGAAGAAATTGATCCCGACATCGAGGGCGCGCTTGAAGAAGGGTCGGCTCTCGGCCTCGCCGAACGGCGCCCAGGCACGCCGCCCCTCGGCGCCCCACGAATTGCCGCCGAGACAGATGGCACTGACCTTGAGGCCACTGCGCCCCAACGAAACGAATTTCATGCCGCGCTTGCTCCCCTCTACATTCCCAAGACGATCCGGCGAGTTGAGCACGAGGAGTCGCCGATACCAAGGACCTTATCCCACCGCCCTTCCGCCGTCATCGCGAGGAGCGTAGCGACAAAGCGATCCAGTCTCACGTTGGCCCTTGGATTGCTTTGCTTCGCTCGCAATGACGCGGGAATACCCTGCCGCTTCCTTTACAGTCCTCCGGCCGTCTGATTTCATGCTCGTCGGGCGACATCTCGAAAGGGCGAGGCGATGGCAGGCGATGCGCGTCAATCCGAGCAGCTTCTGCGCAATGCCTCGGCGACCGCGCCGTTCACCTTCGACGAATCGAAGCGCCGCATGGCGGAGGCCGCGCGCTGGATCGCCGGCGGCATCAACAGCAATTTCCGCGCCGGCATCTCGCCGACGCCGCTCGTCATCGAGCGCGGCGAGGGGCCCTATCTCATCGACGCCGACGGCAACCGGCTCATCGACTACTATCTCGGCATGGGGCCGATGATCCTCGGCCATAGCCCGGCTTCGGTGAAGGCGGCGGTCGCCGCGCAGCTCGAGCGCGGGCTGCTCTTCGCCGCACAGAGCGAGATCGAGATCGAGGCGGCGCGCCTAGTCTGTGCGCTGGTGCCCTGCGCCGAGCGGTTGCGCTTCGCCTCCTCGGGCTCGGAAGCGGTTCAGGCGGCGATCCGCCTCGCCCGCGCCGCCACCGGGCGCAAGATCATCGTCAAGTTCGAGGGTCACTATCACGGCTGGATGGACAACATCCTGTGGTCGGTCGCGCCCTCGCCCGACGCCGCCGGGCCGCGCGATGCGCCCAACGCCGTCGCCGCGAGCAACGGCCAAGACGAAGATGCCGGGCGCAACACGGTCGTCCTGCCGTGGAACGATCTCGCCACGCTCGAGAAGCGCCTCGCCCAGGACGACGTGGCGCTCGTCATCATGGAGCCGGTGATGTGCAATTCGGGAGGCATCCTGCCGCTGCCCGGCTATCTGGAAGGCGTGCGCGCCGCCTGCACAAGGCACGGCACGATCTTGCAATTCGACGAGGTCATCACCGGCTTCCGCCTTGCCGCCGGCGGCGCGCAGCAGCGTTTCGGCGTCACCCCCGATCTCGCCACCTTCGGCAAGGCGATCGCCAATGGCTTTCCGGTCGCCGCGCTTGCCGGGCGGGCCGATCTCCTCGATCGCTTTGCCACTGGCGGCATCGTCCATGGCGGCACGTACAACGCGCATCCGATCACCATGGCGGCGACCGTCGCCACCTTGAATGAACTCGCCGGGCCTGACGTCTTCGCCGATCTCGAGCGCCGCGGCCGCCGACTGATGGAGGGGTTGGGTGACGCCTTGCGCGAGGCCGGCGTCACCGCGCGCATCTCGGGCTTTCCGCAGATCTTCAACGTCGCCCTCGATGTCGGCGGCGCGGCGCGCGACTACCGCGACCTCGCCGGCACCAACAGGACACGCTACGTCGCCTTCACCACCGCCTTGCTGCGCCGCGGCGTGCGCGCCCTCGAGCGCGGCGCCTGGTTCCTTTCGACGGCGCATGACGATGCCGTGATCGAGGCGACGATCGCCGCCGCCCGCGCCGCCGCGCGCGAGATCTGAAATCGTTCGCCGCGGCGATTTTCCCTATTGACCACATCGGATATTATTATTACGTTTCGGATATGACCACGTTGCTTTACCCTCCCCTCGGCGAACGGACGTTTCGATACACTGAATCGGTGTGCCCTGCGCCATGGGTCCCCTGCATTTCGCCTGCATTTCTAGGCCGAGCCGACCGGACAGAGCTTCTTCCATGACCGCCCCCAATTTCAACCTCACCGGCAAGGTAGCCCTGGTCACCGGTGCCTCGCGGGGCCTCGGCTGGGCGATCGCGCAGGCCCTTGCCGGCGCCGGTGCCGAGCTGGTGCTCAACGGGCGCGACGGCGCAACCCTCGAGGCGCGGGCCGGTGTGCTCCGCGCCGCTGGCGCCGCCTGCCGCACCTTGCCCTTCGACGTCGCCGATGCGGCGGCGGTGACGCGCTCGGTCGCCAGCCTCGAACGCCTCGACATCCTCGTCAGCAATGCCGGCATCATCGCCCGCAAGCCGCTGCTCGAGACCAGCGATGCGGAATGGCAGTCGGTCATCGACACCGATCTCACCGCCGGGTTCCGCCTCGCGCGCGAGGCGGCGCGCCTGATGGTGCCCCGCCGCTCCGGCCGCATCATCATCGTGTCCTCGATCATGGGGCTGATCGCGCGACCGACCATCGCCGGCTACGTCACCGCCAAATCCGGGCTGCACGGCCTGGTGCGTGCCCTCGCCGTCGAGCTGGCGAGCCAGGGTGTCACCGTCAACGCGATCGCCCCCGGCTATTTTCCGACCGACGTCAATACCGCCGTTTATAACGACCGCGCCTTCCACGACTGGATCTGCCAGCGTACCCCGGCCGGGCGCTGGGGCGACCCGGCCGAGCTCGGCGGCGCCGCGGTCTTCCTCGCCTCGCCCGCCGCCTCCTATTGCACCGGTCAGGTGCTGGCGATCGACGGCGGCATGACAGCGGCCCTTTAACCCAGCCAGCGCAGGACATCAGCGATGAAGCTCGGCTTCTTCACGATGCCGCTCCATCCCAAGGAGCGCGACTATGCGGCGACCCTGGCCGAGGATCGCGCGACGATCCTGCTCGCCGAGGAGCTCGGATTCGGTGAGGCCTTCGTCGGCGAGCACGTCACCGATATCTGCGAGACGATCACCTCGTGCCTCGTTTTCATTGCCAGCCTCGCCGCCGCGACCTCGCGCATCCGCCTTGGCAGCGCCACGGTCAACCTGCCCAACACGCACCCTGCCGCGGTGGCTTCGCAGGTCGCCATGGTCGACACCATGCTCGGCGGCCGCTTCATCTTCGGCATCAGCCAGGGCGGGCTGCTCTCGGACGCCGAGATGTTCGGCAATCTCGGCAATGATCGCGTCGAGATGTTCGTCGAGGCGATAGACCACATCATCGCGCTGTGGACCGAGGAGCCACCCTACAAACGCAGCGGGAAATATTGGACCCTCGGCACGGAGCGGACGCTGCTGCGCGATATCGGCCAGGGCATCATGGTCAGGCCCTTCCAGAAACCGCACCCGCCGATCGTCGTCACCGTCACCGCGCCGTTCTCCAAGGGGGTCATCTCGGCTGCCGCGCGCGGCTGGGATCCGATCTCGGCGAATTTCCTCCAGCCCAACTGGGTCGCCTCGCATTTTCCCATGTACCGCCAAGGCTGCGAGAGCGTCGGACGCACGGCCAATCCTGCCAACTGGCGTATCGCCAAGAGCATCTTCGTTGCCGATGACGAGGCGACGGCCAAGCGTTATGCCAAGAGCACCGGCGGACCTTACGGGCATTATTTCAACAATCTCCACCGCAAGCTGATATCGAGCGGCCGCGCCGAGCTCTTCAAGCACGACCGCGCCCTGCCCGACGATGCGGTGACGCTCGACTACATACTCGACACGCTGGTCATCGCCGGTACCGTCGAGAGCGTCGTCGATCAGCTCCTCTCCTTCCGCGAGAAGACAGGTGCTTTCGGCACGCTGCTCTATGCCGGCCACGATTGGGCCGACCCCGCCCTCGCCCGCCGCTCGATGGAGCTGATGGCGACGCGGGTCATGCCCGCGCTCAACAAGGCGCTCGGCGAAGCGGGATGACGGAGCCTTGCGTTGGGCCGGCGCTTACCGATCGTTGCGGCGCAGGAACTCGGTGTTGACGCAGTTCAGCAGCGTGCCGTCGCGCAGGTAGCGCACGACCGTCATCACCGATTTCTGCCGCTGGTCGATGAAGCTGGCAGCGCTGTAGAAGGCGGCGTGGGGCGAGAGCAGCACGCGCCCTTTGATCCAGTCCTCGTTGGCGTGCCAGGCGGCGATGAAGGGATCGGCGAGGTCGATCGGCTCCTTGGGCAGCACATCGAGCCCGACGCCGCCGAGCTGTCCCGATTTCAGCCCGGCGAGGACTGCTTCGGTATCGACGATCGGGCCGCGCGCCGCGTTGATCAGCAATGCGCCCTTCTTCATCTGCCCGATGGTCTTCGCATTGATCAGCTTGCGCGTCTCGTCGGTCAGCGGCGCGTGGATGGTGACGACGTCGGATGCCGCCAGCAGCGTCGCGAGATCCATATCGCGATGGAAGCCGAGCGCGATGTCGCGGCCGGGCAGGATATAGGGATCGTAGAAGCGAACATTCATGCCGAAGGACTTGGCGCGCAACGCTGTCGCCGTGCCTATCGCCCCCAGCCCGATGATTCCGCACGTGTCGCCGCGCAGTCGCCGCACCGTCGGCGGCGCGTCGTAGCGCCAGCCCTTCGGCCCCTCGGCGCGCAGCGTCTCGTTGTAGAACGAGGTGCCGCGCGCGAGGGTCAACATCATCGCGATAGCATGGTCGGCGACATCGGTCGTGCCGTAATCCGGCACGTTGCAGACGGCGACGCCGCGCCGGCCGCAGGCTTCGAGATCGACCGTGTCGTAGCCGACCCCCATGCGAACGACGATGCGGCAGCGTGGTGCCGCCTTGAGCGCCGCCTCGCCGAAATCCATCCGCGTCATGATGACGCCATCGCATTCCGCCCAGGCCTCGGCGGGGATCGCGCTGGGCGAACCGATCTGCTTGACGGTGATCTCGACATCGTCGCCGGCGACGGCGCGCTCGACATCGGGCCCGCCGCGGAAGGAGGCGTCGGGATAGAGCAGGCGGATCATGGCAGGGTCCTTATGCGGAAGGCGGAGGGGAAGGCTCAGGCGGCTGCGTCGTCCTCGAAACGTAGATCGGGCCGCAGCCGCAGCGCAAGCAGCGCGCCGATCAGCAGCAGCACGATCGAGCCGACGAAGGGCAGCGCCCAGCTGCCGGTCGCATCGATGAGAACTCCGAAAAAGACCGGCGAGATGATGCCGGCGAGGCCGAAGCCGAAATTCATCATGCCGCTCGCCGTGCCGGCATGGCGCGGCGCGATGTCCATCGGCACCGACCAGATCGGGGCCACCACCAGCTCGGCAAAGAAGAAGGCGAGCGTCAGGCAGGCGGCAGTGATCGTCAGATCGTGGATGAAGACGACCGGGATGAGGAAGAGAAAGGCGCCGAAGAGCCCCCCGGCGATGACGCTTCGTCGCGCCAGGCTGACATCGCCGGTACGCCGCAGGATGGCGTCGCTGATGACGCCGCCGAGCGTGTCGCCGACCACCCCCGCGAAGAAGACGCCGGCCGAGAAAAGCGCCGAGTCCTTGAGGTTGAGATGAAAGTTCTGCACGAAGAAGGACGGGATCCAGCTGAGGAACAGCCACAAGGTCCAGCCGTAGCAGAAATCGACGACAGTCACCGGCAGGATGCGGCGGGCGAGGCGCAGCCACGGCACCTTGCGCCGCACGGCGCTGCGCGCCGCCGGCAGCGTCGCGAGTTCCGCCGCGGTCATCCGCTTGTGCTCGCGCGGCTCGTCGCGAAAGAAGCCGTACCAGGCGGCGACCCAGACGAGGCTGGCGAGGCCGAGCACGACGAAGGAGCCACGCCACGTGACGAGCGCGACCAGCACGGCGATGAGCGGCGGCGTCACCGCATTGCCGAAGCGCGAGAAAGAATGAGTGATGCCCTGGGCGAAGCCGAAGCGCGCCTCCGGTATCCAGCTCGTCATCGCGCGCGTCGCCGTCGGAAAGGCGGCGCCCTCGCCGAAGCCGAGCGCGAGCCGCGCCGCCACCAGCGCGGCGAAGCCACCGGCCGCGCCGGTCATCACCGTGGCGGCGCAGACGACGAGGCCGCAGATTCCGAGCGTGCGGCGGGCGCCGAAGCGGTCGCCGAGCCAGCCGCCGACGAGCTGGAACAGCGCATAGGGATACGCGAAGGCCGAGAAGACGAAGCCGAGCTCGGTATTGCTGAGGCCGAGCTCGGCCTTGATCAGCGGTGCCGCCGTCGAGATGTTCACCCGGTCGACATAGAGGATGAGATACATCAGGCAGAGCAGCAGCAGGACTTGGTTCGACACGGTCGGCCGCAGGGCGCCTCGCAATCCGGCGGAGATGGTCATGCGATCAGCGCGGCCGATCGCCGGCGAGGGTGACGCGATGCATGATGCGGCGATGCCCATGATAGTCGTTGATCGGATTGTGCTGGGTCGCGCGGTTGTCCCAGAAGGCGAGCGATCCCGGTGCCCAGCGGAAGCGGCATGTCAGTTCCGGCCGCACCTGATGGCGGAAGAGGAAATCGAGGAGCGGGGCGCTTTCCGCCTCGCTCATATCCTTGAAGCGGACGGTATGCGCGATATTGACGTAGAGCGCCTTGCGCCCGGTTTCCGGATGCGTGCGGACGACCGGATGCTCGGCAAGAAACTGCTCGCGCGCCTGCCCGCTCGGGCTGCTGCGGATGCTGTCTTCGCGCGTTCGCGTCACATCGGCCTTGCCCGAGCTGCTGACCGCGACGAGCCGGTCGAGGAGACGGCGCATCCCGTCCGACAAGGTCTCATAGGCGAGATACATATTGGCGAAGAGCGTGTCGCCACCGGCTTCCGGGACCTGGCGCGCGAGCAGGATGGAGCCCATCGGCGGCTCCTTAAGATAGGTCGTGAAGATAGGTCGTGTCGGAATGCCAGATGCCGCCGAAATTGACCCGCTCGTCCTCGCGCTTCGCCACCTCGATGATCTCGGGATGATCGGCGA
>DATAQP010000249.1:0-3452 GCA_036264595.1 Allostellaceae bacterium | reverse complement strand
AAGGCGTTCCGCGACTGGATCTTCGACGAGGTCGCGCGGCCGGATCCCGAGCGATAGAAATGCAACGGAGAGGGAGAGAATGACCACCATGCGAAACGTCCCGCCGCGTCCGACGACCTACCGATTACGCCTGCCCGGCCCGACGCCGGTACCCGAGCGCGTACAGCAGGCGATCGCCCGGCCGCTGGTCAACCATCGCGGGCCCGAGGCGCATGAGCTCATCGCCGAGGTCGAGAAACGCGCCAAGCCGATCTTCGGCACGGCCAACGACATCCTCCTCTTTGCCGGCTCGGGCACTGCGGTCATGGAGGCGAGCCTGGCCAATGTCCTGGCGCCAGGCGAACGCGTCCTGGTCGCGCTCAACGGCCAGTTCGGCGAGCGCTTCAAGGCGATCGGCGAGAGCATGGGTGCCATCGTCGACGGCATCGAAAGCGAATGGGGCGAGTCGCCCGATCCCGCCGCCATCCGCCAGCAGCTCGACCGACAGGATTACCGCGCCGTCTGCGTCGTCCACAACGAGAGCGCGACCGGCGCCGTCGCCGACCTGGCGGCGATTGGCAGGATCGTCAAGGACAGCTCCGCCCTCCTCGTCGTCGATTCGGTGAGCGGGCTAGGCGGCATCGAGATGCGGCAGGACGACTGGCATGTCGACATCCTGCTCAGCGCCACGCAGAAGGCGCTGATGTGCCCGCCCGGCATGGGCCTCGTCAGCGTCGGCGCCAAGGCTTGGCCGGTGGTCGAGCGCAGCGACCGGATACCGCGCTTCTTCTGGGATTTCCGCAAGGCCAAGGCGGCAATCGACAAATCCGAGAGCGCCTTCACCCCGCCGCTCTCGCTGATCACCGGCTTGCGCGAGGCGCTGCGCATGATCGACGAGGAAGGCCTAACCAACGTGCAGGGCCGCCATCGCCGCCTCGCAGCCGCCCTGCGCGCCGGCGGCACGGCGCTCGGCCTGCCGATCTTCACCGCCGCCTCGGCGCGGCGCTCCGACACGGTCAGCGTCTTCCGCGTTCCCGACGGGCTCGAGGGCGGCGCCATCGTGCGCCACATGTACGAGCATCATCACACGGTGATTGCCGGGGCGCGCAACCGGCTGAGCGGCCGCGTCATCCGCATCGGCACGATGGGCGCGGTCGCCGAGAGCGATATCCTAACCGACCTGCTCCATCTCGAGGAGACCTTGCGCGCCCTCGGCCGACCTTTAGGCAAAGGCGCCGGCGTCGCCGCGGCGGCGTCCATCCTGGCCGATAGCTAGCCGGCTCAGCCGTCCTTGACGTCGCGCCGCGCCGGCATGGTGAGGAAGGCGTTCATCGCGTGCCAGAAGCGGTGTCGGTTGATGCCGAAGGGCGAGACATGCGCCGAGCCGGAGAGGAAGGTGAACTGCTTGTCCTTGTTCGGCAGCGCCTTGTAGAAGGCGAGCAGATCCTCCTCGGTGGCGATGCCGTCGAACTCGCCGCGAATGATCTGGACGGCGCCCTGGAGCTTGAGCGGATCGACCAGGGGCAGCTTGGTCGCCATGTCGAGATAGGTGCCGGTCGGCACGGTGGCGCCGTATTTCGCCTCGGCATCGGCGAGGGCCTCGGCGACGATCGGCTCCGAGGTCCCCGGCATGTCGCGGTTGAAGATGCTGCGATAGAGCTCGCGGTTGGCCGGCCGCTGGTTGTGCGTGGTGAGTTCGTCGATCCGAGCCTTGCGCTTCTCGATCTCCGGCGCGCCCTCGCCGGTCCACACGAAGGCGTCTAGCACCAGCCGGTCGACCCGGGTGGGATACTGGTTGGTGAAGGCGCCGGCGCGCAGCGCGCCCGACGACTGGCCGTAGAAATGGAAGCGCTTCTGCCCGGTCTCGCGCTCGACCACCTCCATCGCCGCCGCCAGATCCGCGACGCCGCTGGCGATGTCGGAGTTGCCGGCGGTGCGCGACGAGCGGCCGTAATTCTCATGGTCCATCGTCCAAACGTCGAAGCCGAAGGCGGCGAATCTGTCCATCAGCGAGTAGTCGGTCCGCCCCGGCACGGCGAGGTCGAAGCTCGATTTGCCGCAGAAGGACGAGCCGTGCACCAGGAAGAGGACGGGACGCGGCTCGTTGCCGATGCGCTTGCGATAGATGAAGAGCCGGACCTCGCCCTTGCGCGCCCAGTACTCCGCGCTCCATACCGGCTCCGCCACGGCTTGGGCCGAGGCGGGGACGGGCATTTGCGCCAGGGCGCCGGCGCCGAGCGTCAGCCCGGCCCCTCGCAGCAGCCTGCGGCGCGAGGGATGGTCGCCTGCAGCACTCATCTCATGCCTCCTGTCGACTGCCCCCACCCCGTCGCATTGAAGCGCCGAGCCGGCGGATTTTCTAGCGAAATCGTCCGATCATGACCGCGCCCCCCGGCTGTGCTAAAGTTGCTCGAGGGATATGAATTGCTGCCAGGAGCATCTCGGCCATGAATGACATGAATCTCAGGACATCGGCCGTCACCGCACCGCCGGAGCGTAGCGTGTCGTCGATCGAGCATGAGCTGTGGGCCTCGCTGCGGCGGGAGATCGCCGCTGCCGCGGTGCGCGAGGAGGCCTTGCGCTGCTCGCTCGAGATCGCCGTGCTGCGCCATGACAGTTTCGCCTCGGCGCTCGCCGCCCTGCTCGGGCGCAAGCTGGCCGATGCGGTGATGTCGGCCGATCGCCTCGAATCCCTCGCTCTGGCGACGCTGGACGGGACGCAGTCGATCGTCGCCGCCGCGCTTGCCGATCTCGTCGCCATCCGCACGCGCGATCCGGCGGCCGAGGGCTATGCCGAGCCCTTCCTCTACTACAAGGGCTTCCATGCCCTGCAATGGCACCGGATCGGCCACGCACTCTACCGCAACGGGCGGCGCGACATCGCCGCCTTCCTGCAGAGCCGCGTCTCGGAGGTCTTCGCCATCGACATCCATCCCGCCGTGCCAATCGGCACCGGCGTCTTCATCGATCACGGCACCGGCCTCGTCGTCGGCGAGACTGCGGTCATCGGCAACGATGTCTCGATCCTCCAGGAAGTCACGCTGGGCGGCACCGGCAAAGAGCGCGGCGACCGCCATCCCAAGGTGCGCGATGGCGTCCTCCTCTCGGCCGGCGCCAAGGTGCTCGGCAATATCGAGATCGGCAAGAACGCCAAGGTCGGCGCCGGCAGCGTCGTTCTCCACGACGTGCCGCCCTGCGCTACCGTGGCGGGCGTCCCGGCGAAGATCGTCGGCTGGTGCCGCGAGGAGACGCCCGGCCTGGCGATGGATCAGATCTTCCCCGACTACGTCGTCTAGACTCCCGAGAGACAGGCGCTTTACGGTCGACGTTCGTTGTGGCAATTTAGGTGAAACTGCACATAAAATCGATGGAAGGAAGCCGCCATGAAGATCGTCCGTCTCGAAGAAACCGCCGTCGAGGACGTCAAGCACCGGCCGCGCGAGGGAAAATTCGAGCGCCGCCGCCTGCTCGAG
>DATAQP010000246.1:0-3612 GCA_036264595.1 Allostellaceae bacterium | reverse complement strand
TCTGTATAAAACAGGCGAAACACCCGCTTGTGGAGAGTAGACGTCTTTGCCATTCCGGTCCGGCGATCGGGCAATCCCGCCGCGGCGCCGCCTCAGCATTTCGCGCAGTCGGGACCGCCGTTGCGTTGCGGGTTCTGCGCCGGCAAGAGCGAAGCCGTCATCAGCCCGATGCCGGTGCGGAAATCGGCATCGCTTGCACCGCCCGGCGCGGCGATCGAGCCGTCGGCGAGGGCCATATAGTAGTCGCCGCGGCACAGCGTGGCGACGACCGGCACGCGGCTTCCGCCGGGCCCGCTGGCAACCGCGTCGGCCGTCATCGGCCGGGTGCACAATACCGTTGCGCCGGCGGTCGGCGGCGGGTTGAAGATGATGACGACGCGGTACGCGGTGTTGGGATCGCCCGCGGTGGTGAAATGATCGGGCCAGAAGCTCCAGCCCTGCATCGCGTCGGTCACCGAGCGGTCGAACTCCGCCTTCTGCAGGGTGGAGGGGTTGCCGCGCACCAGTACCGTGATGTCGGGTCCGTTGGCGCGCGTCTCGCCGGGGAAATAGACCGCGTCGTAATCGACGTTGAAGATCGGCGTGCCGGTGCAACCGCTCAGCCCGAGCAGCGCCGAAGCGGCAGCCAAGCGCAGGATCACCGTCATTCTCCCCACTCCTTTTGCGTCGCCTGCATTATAGGCGCACCTTGCCGATGGGGAGTAGTCGTCGGGCCATCACTTCCCGGCGAGCATGCCGCCTCAATGCAGCTTGATGCGCGGCTCGATGCGCCGGGCGATCAGATCGGCCATCGTCTGGAAGGCGACGGGCCAGAACCCTTCCAGCGCCAAGCGGTGGAGCTTGTAGAGGGAGCGGTACATCAGCCGCGCGAACAACCCCTCGACGCGCAGGTTGCCGCCGACCAGCGCGCCCATCAGGTTGCCGATCGTCGAATAGGCGCCGAACGAGACGAGCGAGCCGAAATCGCGATAGACGAAGCTTGGCAGAGGTCGCCCTGCCAGCCGGGCGCGCATCGAGCGGACGAGCAGCGAAGCTTCCTGGTGCGCCGCCTGGGCGCGCGGCGGCACCGGCATGCTGTGGCCTGGCAGCGTGCAGGAGGCGCAATCGCCAAAGGCGAAGACATCGTCGTCGCGCGTCGTCTGCAGCGTCGGGCGGACGACGAGGCGGTTGATGCGATCGCTCTCCAGCCCGTCGATCCCGGCGAGGAAATCCGGTGCCTTGATTCCCGCCGCCCAGACGACGAGCTCGGCGGCGAGATGCTCGCCGCCGGCGAGCGTCACCCCTTCGGCGGTGATGGCGGCGACGCGCGTCTCGGTGCGGATGGCGATGCCGAGCCCGGCGAGAAGCTCCGCTGCTGCCGCCGACAGCCGCTCGGGCAGGGCGGGAAGAATGCGCGGCCCAGCCTCGACGATGCTCAGCTTGATCGATTTGTCGAAATCGATGCGGTCGAGGCCGAAAGCGGCGAGCTCGCGCATCGATTTGTGCAGTTCGGCGGCGAGCTCGACGCCGGTGGCGCCGGCGCCGACGATGACGCAATGGAGCTGGCCCAGGCGCAGCGGCGCGATCTGCGCATTGGCGCGCAGGCAGGCATTGATCATGCGGCGGTGAAAGCGCGCCGCCTGCTCCTCGGTGTCGAGGGCGATGGCGTGCTCGGCGGCGCCGGGCGTGTTGAAATAGTTGGCGACGCTACCGATCGCGATGATCAGTGTGTCGTATTCGATGACATGGCGCGGCGTCACCTCGTTGCCGTCCTCGTCGAAGGTCGGCGCGACCATGATCCGCCGGGACTTGCGGTCGAGGCCGTCCATCGCGCCGATGCGATAGCGGAAATGGTGCCAGCGCGCCTGCGCCATGTAGGCGACGGCCTCGGCATTGCGGTCCATCGTGCCCGAAGCGACCTCGTGGAGCAGCGGCTTCCAGAGATGCGTGCGGTCGCGGTCGAGCAGGGTGATCCAGGCCTGCTTGCGCTTGCCGAGCCGCCGGCCGAGCCTGGTCGCCAGCTCGAGCCCGCCGGCGCCGCCGCCGACGATGACGATGCGATGGAGCTCGACGCCGCCGGAATCGGGCGCCCGCGGCGTCGCGCCTCCCGATGTCACGCCCCCCGAAGTCATGCCAGGCGGCGCAGCGCAAGAGTCGGTCCGATCAATGTCGCTCATGGCGGCCTCAGCTCCAATCGGCGCCGATGCTGCCGGATGGCGCGTCGGGCCGGCGACGGCGCAAGATCGCGCCAGGCCAGCGGCGCAGGCGCAATTCTCCATATCACACGGGGACCGACCACGAAACGAACACGCGTCCTTTCCCCACTCGGCTTCGCGATGGTCGGCGGGCTGGCGCTGAGCCAGGCGCTGACTCTCTTCACTGCGCCCGTCGCCTATCTCTATCTCGACCGCCTCGACACCTATCTCGGCCATCGCCCTCGGTCTCGGCCTCGAGAACGTCGTCAGCGTGCGCGTCTTCGTGACGCGCTTCCGCGACGACTACGCGGATATGAACGCGGTCTATGCCGAGTTCTTTCCTGTCGGCGAGCGCCCAGCGCGTACCTGCGTCGGCGTCACCGATCTCGTCCCCGGAGCGCGCGTCGAGATCGATTACATCGCGCGTCGCCCCTAATGCGAGGCGGCGCGCGGGTCCTACTGTGCGCCAGCGCGCGCCCGGGCGATCGCCGCCCACAACTTTGCCGGCGTCGCCGGCATATCGATCGCGGTGATGCCGAGCGGCGCCAGCGCGTTGGCTACGGCATTCATCACCGCGCCGAGCGCACCGACCGAGCCGGCCTCGCCGACGCCTTTGATGCCGAGCACGTTGGTGGTGCAGGGCACGTTGTTGAAGGTGATGGTGAAATTGGGAATGTCCTCGGCGCGCGGCAGGGCATAGTCCATGAACGAGCCGGTGACGAGCTGGCCGCTATCGCCGTCGAAGACGGCCTCTTCCATCAGGGCCTGGCCGATGCCTTGCGCGATGCCGCCTTGGATCTGGCCCTCGACGATCATCGGATTGATGATGACGCCGAAATCATCGACAACCGAATAGTTGCAGATTTCCGTCGCACCGGTTGCCTCGTCGATCTCCAGCTCACAGACATGGCAGCCATTGGGGAAGGTGTTCTTGTTCGCCGTGCTGAGCCCGATATCGTCCAGCGTCGCAGGCATGCCGGCGGGCAGCGACCTCGCCCCCCGTGCCCGCTTGGCGAGCTCCACGATGGCGATCGAGCGGTCGGTGCCGGCGATGGCGAAGACGCCGTCCCGGAATTCGATGTCCTGCTCGGCCGCCTCCAATATGTGGCCGGCGAGCTTGCGCGCCTTGACGATGATCTTCTCGGCGGCGTCGACCAGGGCGGTGCCGGCGAGCATCAGCGTCTTGGCGCCGCCGGTGCCGGCGCCTTGGGTCAGCGCGTCGGAATCGCCAGTGACGAAATCGATCGCGTCGAACGGGATGCCGAGCCGGTCCTCGAGGATCTGCGCGAAGGCGGTTTCGTGGCCCTGGCCAGACGGGCCCGAGCCCACCGCCATGACGACGCGCCCGGCAGGGGTGAAGCGTATGTCGGCGGCCTCCTGCGGCTGATTGGCGGTGACCTCGAGGTAATAGGACATGCCGATGCCGCGCAGCTTGCCG
>DATAQP010000219.1:0-4724 GCA_036264595.1 Allostellaceae bacterium | reverse complement strand
TCTACGCGGCGACGAGCGCCGTCATCGGCGGCTTGATCGCCGACTACGTCTACACGTCTAAGTGAGGGAAGTGAGGACTGCCATGATGCAACGACCCCTCGCGGCGCTGCTCGCCGGCGCGCTCTTCGGCGCTGCCGCCTTGAACCCCGCGGCGGCGGGGGCGCAGACCCTGCCGGCCGCGAGCCCGACCGCCGGCGCCACCCTGGCCATCAATGACGGAGCGGCGCCGCCCGAGATGCTGCGCATGGTCGCGGCACGCGACGACTGGCCGGTCGATCGCCGGCTGCTCGCCATCGGCGCCGGCGCCGTAGTCGCCGTCGTCGCTTTCAACGTGCTGGCGGCACCGCTCGGCACCGTGCCCCTCGCGGGCGGCGCGCTCGCCCCGGTACCCTACAGCGTCGCGCTGGGCAGCCGGCTGATCGCCGCGACCACCGCCGGCGCCGGCGCCCTCGCCGCCACCTTCGCCTATGACAAATGGACCGGGCATCAATCCGATTACGCCTATCTTCTCAGCCTCGGCGCCGGCGCCCTCGCCGGCGTGGCGATCGGCAACTGGCTGACTGCCGGCACGGTGGGCATGCCGCCCTATTATGCCGGGGCGGGCGTGGCGAACGCCGCCGGAGCCATGGCGACATCAGCTGCGCAGGCAGCGAGCCGGGTCTATGTCATCGGTTCGGGCGTCATCGGCGCCTGGGTCGCCGATTGGCTCTATCGCCGCTCCGACGTCCCGGGTCCCTGAGCGGGATCCGAGCCCGCGGCAGCGGGCTCAGCGCATGTCGATGGTGCGCACCCAGATCAGGCCGCCTTCCTCGACGGGGACGATTTCGCCGCTCGGGTTCGGCATCTTGCGCACGCCTGTCTGCTGCGCGGCGAAGCCCCACCAGCCGGCCTTCGGCATGGCGTAGGAGAAATAGCCGTTGGCGTCGGTCTTGATGACGGCGGTGACATAGGGATCGGAGGGCGCCTTGACCTTGCCGTCGCTCTTGTACTCGATCTCGATGCGGTTGAACGGCGACGGCTTGCCGTCATACATGACGATGCCGCTGAAGACATTGCCGGTCCACAGGCCGAAGGGACGCGTCAGCGGCCGGATCTCGATCGGAAACCCGACCATCTCGTCCCAGCCCTCATCGGCGCCATAGGCGTTGACCACCGTCTTGGTGTAGTGGATCAGCATCTTCTTTTCTTCCGGCTCCCAGTAAGGTGCCGGCTCGAGGAAGAAGATGTAGTTGGCGGGGCCGCGGAAATTGTAGTCGGCGGAGAACGCCGCCTTGCCGCCGACCGGCAACGGCTTGAGCGTCGATTTGAGGTCGCTGCGCTGACCGTCGCGGCCGAGAACCCCGAAGGCGGTCGGCATGCCCATGTTCATGATCGGCGTCCCCTCCATCGGATGGGTGAAGACGGCGCGCAGATTGACGCTCTTCTGGCTTTCCTTCTCGACGATGTTGGTGGACGGCAGCAGCTCCTGGAAATGGGCGAGCGAGGGGCGGATGCCGAGCGCGAGCAAGAGAGCGCCAGCGGCCGCGAAAGTACGGTATTTCATGAGCAATCCCACCCCCTGGAGTTGTGCGCGGACGGAATTCCGGCGGGCCGCCATTATCCCACGCGCCGTTGCCGGTCGGAGTTACCAGGGTCGCCAGAACGCCGCAATATACATTTTTTGAATCCGGTTGTTTTTTTCTCTGAATCGACGGCTTGATATTTGCTACTGATACGATGCTGGGTTGCATCGCCGGTGTGGGGCCGGCGATCGCTCGAGCTCGTTCTCGACGCCCTGCATCGGGGCACATTCTGCGGGGGCAACGGGATGAATTTTCGCGGGCTCATGATCGGGCTGCCGGTCGCTGCGCTGTCCGCTGGGTTGGTATCGGCGACTGCGCGGGCAGATGTCGATATCTACAAGGGCAGCGATCTCAGCGTTACGGGAGCCCTCATCGGAGCGGTCGCCGCCTTCCGCGTCAACAATGTCGATTTCGGGCGCGGAAACAGCAGCCCCGGCTCGACCGAGCCGCACAACAATCGGACTTGGTACGAAGGCTTCGCCATGCCGTCGCTGAGCTTCGAATACGTGCTCGACGACGCGCCGAGCTATCTCAGCAAGAGCTCTTCCTTCTATGGCACGGTGAGCGTCATCACCAGCGCGACGCGCGGCAACGGCGACGCCGTGCAGACGACCTCGACCACCGCCTCGACCCCCACCTATACCGCCCTCGAGAACGCCTATATCGGCTGGCGCTCGGGCGCCGCTCTCGAGGGCTGGGGCGACGACGCGGTCGATTTCTCCGTCGGCAACCAGGTGCTGAACATCGGCGACGGGCTGCTGATCAACGGCGCCACCACCAACGCCTTCCAGCGCGGCGCCTATTACCTCGCGCCGCGCTCCGCCTTCAAGCGGACGGCGATCCTCAAGCTCAACCCGAGCGAGGTGGCGCCGGTGCGCGGCACCTTCTTCCACCTCGAGGCGGTGAGCAACCAGGATTTGCTGCGCGGGCTCGATCAGCCCGCCGCCAAGCTGGCCGGCGGCAGCGTCGACTGGTACGGGCCGCGCCGCGAGGAGCCGCTCGGCGCCATCACCGATCTGTGGACCGTTACCGGCACCTATTTCAACATCTACTCGGCGGAGGATCCCGGCGCCGGCAACGTCGCCGCCAATCGCAACGGGCTCAACGTCTTTTCGGGCCGGGTCGCCGGCTCGCTCCTGCCCTTCAACCGGGACATATTGTTCTTCGGCGAATACGTCTACGAGCTCAACAACCAAGCCAATCGCAAGACGCGCGCCAATGCTTGGTATGTCGAGCCCGGCTATCAGTTCTCCGCGCTGAAATGGAACCCGATCGTGAGCTACCGCTACGCCACCTTCAGCGGCGATTCCGACCCGCTGGGCGGCAGCACCAAGCACTCCTTCGACTCGCTATGGTTCGGCGCCGGCGCCCGTGGCCTCGGGCCGGGCACCTGGTATCTCGGCGAGATCTATGGCTGGTACGAGCAGCAATTGACCAACATCAATGTCCACCAATTCAGCGCGCGCGTCAGCCCGCTCGAGGATCTGAATCTCGGCGCGCTCTATTACCGATTTAACTTCAACGAGCTGGGCCAGGTGAACCAGCTCATCAGCACGGGCGGCGGCGGCGTCACCTCGAAGCGGGCGATGGACGAGTTCGACATCTACGCCGAATGGGCGGTCAACGACAATATCAGCGTGACGCCGACCTTCGCCGTCGGCATTCCCGGCGCCGGCTACAAGCAGGTCAATACCGGGACGGGAAGGGTCGGCGACAAGACCATCCTGCTCGGTCAGGTCGTCCTCGGCTTCAAGTTCTGAGCGATGTCTCGGCGCCGTCCGCGAAATTGTGTTTACCAGGCGCGGCGGATCAGCCAAGACTCCCGCTGCGGCCCGCTGGCCAGCACCCGTAGCGTCGCGACGAGAGATTGATGGAACTTTTCTTCTGGCTGGCGACGCAACCGCTATGGGTGGCCGCCACTATCATGGTCGGCGGCGGCGTGCTGATCTCGGTGATCGGTACCCTGATCGTCAACACCATCTACCTGCCGCAGGAGCTGATCCAGAACAATCTGCTGGGCGGCTTCAAATTCGCCTTCCTGTCCTCAGTCTATGCCGGCTATCTCGGTCTGCTGCTCTATGGCGTCTATCAGCAATACGAGCAGACCAGGGGATACATAGACCTCGAGGTCACCCAGCTCGCCCAGCTCGATCGCATGGCAGTGGTGCTGCCCAAGACGACGCGCGACAATATTCGCGAGAGCCTGAAGGATTACGCCCGCACCGTAATCGACGTCGAATGGCCGCAGCTCAAGCGCGGCCATGGCAGCCCCGAGGCGGCGGCCGCGCTCGACAATTTGTTCTACGTCTATCTCTCGATCCAGCCGGTGACGGATAAAGAGAAATTCGTCATGGAATCCTCGGTCAATAGCTTCCGGGACATCCGCGAGAACCGACAGCATCGCATCCGGTTGAGCGGCGGATCGCTCAACCCGCTGCTCTGGGGCGTCGCCTTGCTCGGCGCCATGGCCTCGATCATCTTTCCGTGGTTCTTCGGCGGCGCCAACATCACCTCGCCGATACTGATGTCGACATTGCTGGCGGCGCTGACGATGTCGGTCCTCTTGGTGATCCTGAAGCTCAGTTACCCGTTCGTCGGCGAATACGGTATATTGCCAGTATCCTTCCAGGCATTCTTGTGAGAGCCGGCCGTTTCCCTGAAGGAAAGAGCAATGCTGTCATGACGGCGGCAAGTATAAGAGGTGGGATGCTGCGCCGCGGCGGGCTGTTCCTCCTTGCTCTCCTGCTTGTCCTCCCGGCGCTGAGCGGCACCGCGCGCGCCCAGGGCAACCAGGCCCTGGCGCCACGCATCGACGCGAAGGGCAGCTTCTTCGAGCTTCTCGGCACGGTGACCGGCAACGCGCTGACGATCTATCTCGACGATCTCAACACCAACGAGCCGATAGCGGGGGCCGAGTTCGACATCGAGGCGGGCGACGAGACGATCGACCTCAAGGAAACCTCGCCGGGACTCTACTGGGGCCAGGCGAACTGGCTGACCAAGCCGGGCAGCATCGACATGGTGTTCACGGTCAAGGCAGGCGACCGCGAGGACCTTCTCGGCGGCACGGTGAAGATCCCCGCCCCGCCCCCGCCGCTCGGCGTGCTGGTCCAGCAATGGGGGATGAAGCTCGTCTTCCTGGCCGGCTTTCTCGCCGGCGTC
>DATAQP010000175.1:0-2517 GCA_036264595.1 Allostellaceae bacterium | reverse complement strand
ATGCGTTGCGCCAAAAGATGTGGGCAGCCGCCGCTTGGACGGCGCTTAGATCAGCCCAAGGTCGCGAAAGCTGACATGGTGTTTGCGGGCGATGATGACGTGGTCGTGCAACATGACGCCGAGCGGAGCCGCGGCCTTTTTGATGTCCTGGGTTACGGCGATGTCAGCCTTCGACGGGGTCGGGTCGCCCGACGGGTGGTTGTGGGCCATAATCAGCGCCGAGGCGCCGAGCTCGATCGCCCGCTTCACCACCTCGCGCGGATAGACCGGCGTGTGGTCGACGGTGCCGCGCTGCTGGCGCTCGTCGGCGATGAGTGCGTTCTTGCGGTCGAGAAAGAGCAGGTGGAACTCCTCGACCGTGGCGAAGCCGATATGGGCGGTGCAGTAATCGATCACCTTCTGCCATGATCCCAGCACCGGCCGCTCGCGCAGTTCGGCGCGGGCGAGGCGCAGCCCGGCCTCGCGCACCGCCATCAGCGCGGCAATGACGGCGTCGCCGGTTCCGGGCACGGCGGCGAGCGCGATGCGGTCGGCGGCGAGCACGCCGGCGAAGCCGTGGAACTGCGCGATCAGCTTCTTCGCCAGCGGCTTGACGTCGCCGCGCGGCAGCGCCGCGGTGAGCAGGAACTCGAGCAGCTCGTAATCCGGCAGGGCGGCGGCGCCGGCATCGAGCAGACGCTCGCGCAGGCGCTGGCGATGACCAAGATAATGCGGTTTCTCCCCGGCAACCTGTGGGGCGACCGGCGGCAGGAAGCCGGCATCGTCGAGGCCGGCAGATTGGGGCAGCGCCCGACGCTTCGCCACATCGGCCTCAGCGAAAGCTCGGGCCGTGAACCCAGCCGACGATCGCCTGCCGAGTGCCCTTGGTCGTCGGCGTCACCCGGTGCAGCCAGAAGGCAGGGAACACCAGCAGCATACCCTTGCGGCGAAATGCTTCGCGATCGGGTGAGACGCCGTGGAACTCGAGGTCGCCGCCCTCATACTCGGTCGATGCCGAAAGCTGCACCGTGAAGCCGAGCTTGCGCGAGGCGGAGCGGCCCTGTCCGACATCGATGTGCCAATCGTAATGGTCACCGCCAGTGCCGCGATAGGTCAGCAGCATCGCCTCGTCGTCCGGAACGAAGCCGGTCAGATCGAAATACCAGAGCTCGGAATTGAGGCGGCAGATCTCGCTCAGGATGCGCACCAACGGGAAGCCGCTCGACGGATCGACCGGCAGCCGCTGCTCGAGGACGCTGCGGACCTTCGCCTCTGCCCTGCCGGTGCCAGCGGTGCCGATCTTGGCTTCCTGCCATGCCCCCCGCTCACCGGATTGGCGAATCGCATTGCAGTCGCTGTCCGAGAAAATCTGCTCGCCGCGAATGAGGCCAATGGCGGGGTTGCGGGCCGGGAATGCTGGAAGAAACATCGTCGTGCTCGACCTCGCCTCTGCGGCTCACGCCGCGTAAGGCGGACGGTGGAGGCCGGCGGGGGAGAGGGTGAAGATCTCGCAGCCCGTCGCGGTGACCCCGATCGAATGCTCGAACTGGGCGGAGAGCGAGCGGTCCTTGGTCACGGCGGTCCAGCCGTCGCTCAGGATTTTAACCTCCCAGCGGCCGGTATTGATCATCGGCTCGACGGTGAAGATCATGCCCTCGCGCATGACCACGCCTTCATTCGGCGAGCCGAAATGCAGGATCGAGGGCGCCTCGTGGAAGATCTTGCCGGTGCCGTGGCCGCAGAAATCGCGCACCACCGAGAAGCGCTGCGCTTCGGCATAGGTCTGGATGGCATGGCCGATGACCCCGATGCGCAGGCCGGGCTTGACCGCCTCGATGCCCTTCATCATCGCCTCGTAGGTGACGTCGACGAGGCGGCGGGCCTTGAGCGGGATGCGCTCGCCGACGAGATACATGCGGCTCGAATCGCCGTGCCAGCCGTCGAGGATCGGCGTCACGTCGATATTGATTATGTCGCCCTCGACGAGGCGGCGGTCGCCGGGGATGCCGTGGCAGACGACGTGATTGATCGAGGTGCAGATCGAGCGCGGGAAGCCGCGATAGTTGAGCGGCGCCGAGATGGCGCCGCGATCGATTGTGTAGCCGGCGCATAGCCGGTCGAGTTCGTCGGTGGTGACGCCCGGCTTGACGTAGGGGGTGATGAAGTCGAGCAGCTCGGCGGCCAGGCGCCCGGCCCGGCGCATGCCCTCGAACGCCTCCGGACCGTGGATCTTGATGCGATGGTCCTCGCGCCCGTCCTGATGAGCGCCGCGCTCGCCGAGCAACGCCTCACTCCTGGTATCCTGCATTCCCGCTCCTCACGGCGCGAAGATCGGCGGCGCCGTCTCCTCGGCACAAACTAACAGCTTTTCCGGGCGGACGCATCCGCTCAGGCGACCCTAAAGGTGGGGGTGCGACGGCGCCGGCGCAACATCCCGGCCTCATGCCGCCAGCGAGAAGGGCCAGCCCGCGGGCGTGGAAATGCAGGTGGAATGCAGGAGATCCTGTATGATTTCCTCTCCGCGCCGAGGACGAACAG
>DATAQP010000151.1:0-5408 GCA_036264595.1 Allostellaceae bacterium | reverse complement strand
ACTGTCAGCACCGTCGCCTCGGTCAAGATCATCGGCGCCCTGCTGGTCGAGGCGCTGCTGCTCATTCCGGCGGCGGCGGCGCGCATCGTGACGCGGACGATCCGCGGCTTCTTCATATGCACCATCGTGATCTCGACGATCAGCTGCATCGTCGGCATCATCGCGCCGATGCTGTGGAACCTGCCAGTGCCGTCGGGCGGCTCGATCGTGCTGGTGACCGCGGTGTTTTTCTGCATGGCGGCGAGCGTTCGGCTGTTCCGCCGCCAGGCGATGTAGGCCCGGGGGGAACGACATGCCGGCTCATCGTTTCTGGGGACGCGGCCCCACCGTCGCTCTCGTGCTCGTTGCGCTCATCCTCGCCGCGCTGCCTGCCGTTGCGGCAGACAAGGTTATTGTCCTCACAGCGCTGCAATCGACCTATTCGATTGCGCATGCGCTCGCCAAGGACACTGCGATCGAGGTGCAGGCCGGCTTTCCCGCCGATATCGGCATGGACCAGCAAAGCGCCTGGCTGAGCCAGCGGCAGCGTCGCGACTTCATCGCCGCGGCCAAGCGGGCGGATGCGGTGGTGACGATCCGCCGGGTGTGGGACGCCGACCCGCTCTTCCCGGCGTCGCGGGCGCTGAACATCCGCGTCGTCGAGATCGATGCCTCGACGCCGTTCGCCCCGGAGCTTGCCGGTGTCGCCCTGGTGCAGCTCGGCAAGGACGGCATCCCGGTCAGCAACGACCGGCCCGGAACCGTGTCGCCCTATATCTGGCTCAACCCGATCAACGCGATCCGCATGACCGACATCGTGGCGGCCGATCTGCGCCGCCTCAGCGAGGCCGATGCCGCGACGATCGATCGCAATCAGCAGGCCTTCCGCGCCGCGCTCATCACCCTGAAGGCTGAGTTCGACGCCAAGCTGGCCGAGATCGACGATCCTTCGGTGATCTCGCTGAGCAGCGATCTCGCCTATCTCACCACCGGCCTCGGCGTCGATGTCGCGGCGTTCTTTCCCAAGAGCGACTACGACTGGACCGATGCGGATGCAAAGGCGCTGGTCGACAAGATGACCGCGAGCAAGGTCGTCGCCGTGATCGCGCCACGCAAGCCGAAGGACTCCACCGCCGCCGCGATCGCCGCAGCGGGCGGGCATCTCGCCGTGCTCAACCTGATGGATCCCGGCATCGCCGATGCCGACGGCAAGCTCGAGCCCGACGGTCTGATCCAGGCCATGCGCAGCAATCTCGATCAGATTCTCTCGGTGCTGAAGCCGTAGCGCCGCCGTGCCGGGCAAATTGTGCTCGGCTAGAGGCCCTTTTCGACCATATCCAACAGGCGTTCGCCGATGGCGTGCCTCTGTGCGGGGGCGAGGCGGCGCAGCGGCCCGTCAATGACGAGCATGGCGAGGCCATGCACCGCCGACCAGGCGAGGTACTCCGCCCGCTGACGCCGCGCCCGCGGCAGCACGCCCGCCTCGACCATGCCGTCCAGCGCGGCGCCGAGGAGCTGGAAAGGGTCGAGGCCGCTGTTTCCTGCCGTGCCCGGATTGACGGTCTCGGGCAGATCGTCCGACGCCGTGAAGGCGGTGCGGAACAATCCCGGTTCCGCCTGCGCGAAACGCAGATAGCCGGCTCCGATCGCGCGCAGCCGCGCCCGCGCCATATCGCCGGGCGAGCGGCGCCGGCGCAGCCCGGCCAGCTCGCTTTCCATCGCCGACGCCAACGCCGAGAGGGCGGCCGCGCGGACCGCCAGGAGAAGCTCCTGCCGGCCGGCGAAGTGGCGATAGGCCGCGTTGGGGACGACGCCGGCGCGCCGCGTCGCTTCGCGCAGCACCACCGCATCGGGACCGCCGTCGCGGGCCAACGCGATGCCGGCATCGAGCAGAGCGTGCCTGAGATCGCCATGGCGATACGTGCTGCGCGCCGGCGGGCTGGTCGTCGCCGCCCTCGTCGCCCCTCTCATGTGTACACTGTCCATTTATCGGTTGCCTTGGTCTTGTGGACGGTGTACACAATGTGGCGGCAAGACGCAACGAAACTGTCATACAACCGCCGAGATTATCCAACCCCGAGATAAGGAGATGCCTATGCAAGTCCAGCCCTATCTGTTCTTTGACGGAAAGTGCGAGGAGGCGATCGAGTTCTACAGCCGCACGCTCGGCGCCAAGGTCGAGATGCTGATGCGCTTCAAGGACGCGCCGCCGCAGCCCGAGGGTAGCGGCGGCTGCACGCCGCCCCCCGGCGCCGAGAACAAGGTGATGCACGGTTCGATCACCATCGGCGCGACGACGCTGCTCCTCTCCGATGGGCAGTGCCAGGGGAAGCCGAGCTTCCAGGGCTTCGCGCTGTCGCTCACCGCGCCCGACGAGAACAAGGCCGAGCAGCTTTTCGCGGCGCTCGGCGATGGCGGCCAGGTGCAGATGCCGCTCGCCAAGACATTCTTCTCGTCGCGCTTCGGCATGGTCGCCGACCGCTTCGGCGTCTCGTGGATGGTCTACGTCGCGCCGTAAGATTATGGGGTGAGCTGACGGGTGGAAGCAGGGCGGCGACGCGGACGAGGCTAGAAGATTTCCTTCGCCGCCAGCTTGCCCTGCGCCACCATCAGGTTCTGCAACGCCGCCTCGCCGACCTTGAGGAAGAGCAGCGGCGTCACCAGCGCGTCGAGCAGCGTCGCGCTGATCAGCCCGCCGAAGATCACCGTCGCGACCGGCGACAGGATTTCCTTGCCGGGCGCGCCCGAATCGATGATCAGCGGCAGCAGGGCGAAGCCGGCGGCCGAGGCGGTCATCAGCACCGGCGTCATACGGTCGAGGCTGCCGCGCACGATGGTCTCCCACGAGAAGGGCGCGCCCTCGCGGATCATCAGGTTGAGATAGTGGCTGACCTTGAGGATTCCGTTGCGCGTGCTGATGCCGGCGAGCGAGACGAAGCCGACCATGCTGGCGATCGACAGCGGCTGGCCGACCGCCTTGAGGGCGATCACGCCGCCGACCAGCGATAGCGGCACGCCGGCCATGATGATCAGGCTGAGCGAAGCCGAGCGATAGCGCGTGTAGAGCACCAGGAAGATCATGGCCAGCGACATGCCGGAGAGCGTCAGGATGAGCTGTCCGGCCTCTTCCTCGGCCTGGAAGGTGCCCTCGATCGACACCGAGAAGCCCTGCGGCAGCTCGGTCGCCGCCAGCGAAGCTCTTATGTCGGTGATGATCCGATGCATGTCGCTGCCGTCGGTATTGGCCAGGATGACCAGTCGCCGGCGCCCGCTGTCGCGCATGATCTGGTTCGGGCCGTCGGTGTTGAGCACCGTCGCCAGGTTGCGCAGCGGGACGCGGCCGGACGGCGTCTCGACCAGCATGTTGGCGAGGCCGGCGATGCGGCGGTCGTCGTCGGCTAGGCGCAGCAGCACGTCGTAGCGGCGCACGTCCTCGATGACCTGCGAGACGACACGGCCATCGGCCAGCGTCTCGAGAGAGAGCGCGATCGCCGCCGGCGTCGTGCCGTAGAGCCGCGCCTTCTCGGGATCGACGATGACGCGGATCTGCGGGATGCGCGTCTGCTTCTCGAGCTGCAGGTCGACGAGGCCGGGAATCGACGAGAGGCGGCGACGGATGCGCTCGCCTTCGGAGACCAGCGTGTCGAGATCGTCGCCGAACAGCTTGAGGGCGATCTGGGCGCGCACGCCTGACAGCATGTGGTCGAGGCGATGCGAGATCGGCTGGCCGATATTGACCGAGGCCGGCAGGATGGCGAGCTGGTCGCGGATGTCCTGCAGGATTTCCGCCCGCGGGCGCTTGGACGGCTTGAGGTCGATGTCGATCTCGGCGGCGTGCACGCCCTCGGCGTGCTCGTCGAGCTCGGCGCGCCCGGTCCGCCTTCCCACCGACTTGACCTCGGGAACCTCGAGGATGCGGTGCTCGGCGAGGGCGCCCAGGCGGTTCGATTCCGTCAGCGAGATGCCGGGGTTGAAATACATGCCGAGGGTGAGGGTGCCCTCATTGAAGGGCGGCAGGAACGAGCGCGGCATATCGATCAGCAGCGCCACCGCGCCGATCACCGCGGCCCCTGCGCCGACATAGACCGCCGGCTGGCGCAGCACCGACCATTCGAGCAGGCGGCGGTTCCAGCGCTTGAGGACGATCACCAGCTTCGCCTCGCGATGGGCGAGTCCCTTCATCCCCGGCAGGAGATAGTAGGAGAGCACCGGGATCACCGTCATCGAGGTGACCAGGCTGGCGAGCAGCGCCACGATATAGGCGACGCCGAGCGGCTGGAACAACCGGCCTTCGACGCCGGTCAGCGCGAAGAGCGGCACGAAGACGAGGACGATGATGATGGTGGCGTAGACGATGCCCGAGCGCACCTCGCTCGACGCCGCGGCGATCACCTCGAGCGTCGGTTGCGGCCGGCTCAGCCGGGCGTTCTCGCGCAGCCGGCGCAGGATGTTCTCGACATCGACCACCGCGTCGTCGACCAGTATGCCCATCGCGATGGCCAGCCCGCCGAGCGTCATCGTGTTGATCGACAGTTTGAAATAGTCGAAGACGATGGCCGTCACCAGAACCGAGATCGGGATGGCGATCAGCGAGATCGCCGTCGTCCGGAAATTCATCAGGAAGGCGAAGAGGGCAAAGGCGACCACGACCGCCGATTCGAGCAGCACATGCTTCACGTTGCCGATCGCGGTATCGATGAAATTGGACTGCTTGAAGAGGACGTTCTCGACGTTGACGCCCTTCGGCATGGTGCGCTGGAGATCGCCGAGCGTCTGCTCGATCTGCTTGGTCAACAGGATGGTGTCGGCGCCCGGCTGCTTCTGGATCGACAGGATAATCGCCGGATTGCCCATGTAGCCGGCGTCGCCTCGCTTATGGCGGGCGCTGAACGACACCTCGGCGATCTGCTGCAGCATCACTGGCTGGTCGAAGCGATAGGTCACTACGAGGTCGCGCAGCACGTCGATCTTCGACGACTGGTTGATGTTGCGGATGAGGAACTCGCTGCCGCTCTGGTCGACATAGCCGCCGCCGGTGCGCACGCCGAAATCGGCGATCGCCCGCTCGATCTCCTGGATCGAGATGTCGAGCAGCGCCATCAGGTCGGGGCGCGGCGTCACGCGGTATTGCCGCGTTTCGCCGCCGATCGGGATGACTTGCGCCACGCCCGGGATCGAGAGCAGGCGCGGCCGCATCGTCCAATCGGCGAGGTCGCGCAGCTGGAACGGATCGATGCCGTCGCCGACCATGGCGATCAGCATGATCTCGCCCATGATCGAGGTGATCGGTCCCATCTGCGGCTCGACCTTGGCCGGCAGCCGCTCGCGGACCAACGCCATGCGCTCGGCTACCTGCTGCCGGTTGCGGAAGATGTCGGTGCCCCAGTCGAACTCGATATAGACGATGGACAGCCCGATGCTCGAGATCG
>DATAQP010000171.1:0-4295 GCA_036264595.1 Allostellaceae bacterium | reverse complement strand
GCTCGCCATCAACGTCGCCTCCCTGGCAGCATTGTGCCAAAATCGGGCACGACTCACCAGCGAAAGCCCTGCCGAATTGTGGCGCCGCGGCTATGTCGCGCCTGCGGGAATTTCTATAAAAGCTTGCGGAACAACCCTGCCGTTCCGCTGTTTCGGTGGAGCGGGGGACTAGAGAGGACGCGATGGTTCATCTTGTTCTAACCCTGTGCATGATCGCTCGGCAGACGCACTGCATGGATGAGCGGCCGGTTTTCGAGGATATGAGCCTGACCTCCTGCATGGTGCAGGGCCAGCAGATCGCGGCAGACTGGCTGTCGGATCATCCGAAATGGATGCTGACGCGCTGGCGCTGCGAGCAGAACGTCCGGCGCGAGGTGCCGAGCTGAGCATCGGGTCCAACGCGCGCCCAACAGAGGGTTGTCAGCCTGCCGTATCGTCGGGCATGCTGGTCCGGCAATGATCAAGGCCCGGCAATGACGCAGGATTGGCCGCTTTCGCAAGCGCTCGGGCTGCGCCGTCTGCTGGAGCAGGCCGGTGCGTCGAGCTATCGCATCCGGGTCGTGAACCTCAAGCTGCCCTGCAGCATCGGCATCTATGATCATGAGCGCCAGCGCCTGCAGCGCGTGCGCGTCAATGTCGAGCTCGACGTCGTCGATCCCGGCTCTTTCGCCAGCGAGGATTTCGCCAGGGTCCTCAACTACGAGTCGATCGTCGGCGGCGTCAAATTGATCATCGCCGAAGGCCATATCGCGCTGGTCGAGACGCTTGCCGAGCGCATCGCGATGCTCTGCCTTGGCGATCCGCGCGCGATGAGCGTCCGGATCACGGTCGACAAGCTCGATGCCTATTGCGAAGCGGAGGGGGTAGGCGTCTCGATCCTTCGCAGTCGCGCGCGCCACTAGCGCGCGGCGCAGCCCTCGCGGAGCGGCGCCATGAACGTTCTCAAGCTCGGCGGCAGCCTGGCCAATTCGGGTAGCCTTGCCGCCTGTCTCACAGCGCTTGCGGCAGTTCGCGGCGATGTGGTGGTCGTGCCGGGCGGTGGCGTCTTCGCCGATGCGGTGCGCGAGGCCCAGCCGCACTTCGGTTTCTCCGACCGCGCTGCCCATCACATGGCGATTCTCGCCATGGAGCAATATGCGGTGATGCTGGTCGACCGCCTGCCGCGTCTCCGGCCTTGTGTCGGTATCGAAGAGATGCGGCGCGCCGCTACGGCCGGCCATCCCGCCATCTGGCTGCCGGCGACGCTGGCGCTCTCCGATCCGACCATCCGGCAGAGTTGGGACGTCACCGCAGACAGCCTTGCCGCCTGGCTCGCGCGTCGTCTCGATGCCGAGCGGCTCGTCCTTGTCAAATCGGTCGCCGCGCCGCGACCGCTCGACATCGCGGCCCTTGCTGCTCACGGCTTGGTCGACAAGGCGTTTCCGGCATTCTTCGCCGATGCCGGCCTCGCGCTCGACTGGATCGGACCCGGCGAGGAGGCATTTCTCCCCGAGCGGCTCGCCGCGTGAACGCGATCCCCTATGCCGGAACGCGATCGCGCCTCGGCTGGGCGGTGACCGGCTCGGGCCATTTCTTCGAGGAATGTCTCGAGATCATTCGCGGCCTGCGCGACATCGATCTTTTCGTCAGCAAGGCGGCGGCCGAGGTCATTCGCATGTACAAATCGCGCCTGCCCGCCGATATCCGCATCTTCCGCGACACCACCGCCTCCGCGGCGCCCGTCGGGCTGTTCTACGAGGGCGTCTATCACACGCTGGTGGTGGCGCCGGCGACCTCCAACACGGTGGCGAAATTCGTTTACGGCATCTCCGACACGCTGGCGACCAACGTTTTCGCCCAGGCCGGCAAATGCCGCATTCCGGTCATCGTCTTCGCCTGCGACACGGCGCCCGAACTCGAGACCAAGGCGCCCGGCGGCACGGTCAAGGTATGGCCGCGGCGCATCGATCTCGACAATGTCGAGAAGCTCAAGAGCTTCGCCGGCACGACGACCGTCGAATCGATGGCCGAGCTTACCCAAGCGATAGAAGCGCGGCTGCGATGCCTCAGCGAATCCTCTTCCTGACCGGCCATCTCGCCGCCGGAAGGCTGCGCAAGGTTCTCGCCGAGATGGGCGAGGTCGATTTCGCCTGGGAGACCAGCGATATCGGCGTCCAGGTCGCGGCGCTGATGACCGCCGAACTTATCCGCCGGCGCCTTCCGCGCGAGGCGATCGCCGCCGACCGCATCGTCGTGCCCGGCCATTGCGCCGGCGATCTCGCCGCCTTGTCGGATGAGCTCGGCCTGCCGATCGAGCGCGGGCCCGAGGATCTGCACGACCTGCCGGCGCATTTCGGGCAGCAGGGGCTCGGCGTCGATCTCAGCCGCCACAACGTCCGCATCTTCGCCGAGATCGTCGAGGCGCCGCTTCTCGCGATCGACGAAATTCTCGCCCGCGCCCGCGATTTCGCCAGCGAGGGTGCCGACGTCATCGATCTCGGCTGTCTGCCGGCGACGCCCTTCGCCCATCTCGATGACGCCGTCGCCGCCTTGCATGCGGCAGGCTTCCTCGTCAGCGTCGATTCCGCCGATCCGGCCGAGCTTCGCCGCGCCGGCCGCGCGGGGGCGGATTTCGTCCTCAGCCTCGACGAGACGATGCTTGATCTCGCCAGTGAGATGAGCGCCGTACCAGTACTCATTCCGGCCAAGTCCGGCGATCTCGAGTCTCTTTGCCGCGCCGCCGACGTGCTCGAGCGGGCCGGACGTCCCTTCATCCTCGATTCGATCCTCGATCCCATCCCCTTTGGCCTCGCCGCCTCTCTCGCCCGCTATGGCGAGCTGCGCCGCCGCCTTCCTGCCTCGCGCATCCTGATGGGCATCGGCAATCTAACCGAGCTGGTCGAGGCGGATACGTCAGGCATCAACGCCGTCCTCTTCGGTGCCATCGCCGAGCTCGGCATCACCGATGTTCTTGCCGTGCGCAAGAGCCCGCATTGCCGGAGTGCGATACGCGAGGCCGATCGCGCCCGCCGTATCATGCATGCGGCGAAGGCGCTCGACCGGCTGCCTGTCGGCATCGATCCCGGCCTCGCCTGCCTGCGCGATCGCCAGCCCTTCGGGGCGACGCCGGAAGAGATCGCCGAGACGGCGGGCGCTGTACGCGACGCGAATTTCCGCATCGAGGTGGCGGCGGACGGCATCCATCTCTACAACCGCGACGGCCATCACGTTGCGCGCGACGCCTTCGCGCTCTATCCCAGGCTGGGCGTCGAGGCCGACGGCGCCCATGCCTTCTATCTCGGGGCCGAGCTGATGAAGGCGCAGATCGCCTTCGAGCTCGGCAAGCGCTATGTCCAGGACGACGATCTCGCCTGGGGCGTCGCGGTCGAGCGCGCGATGCTGGACCGCTTGACGCATCGCGCCGCCGGGACGACGCTGCGCCATGGCCAGGCCAGCGCCGCCCAGACCAGCGCCACATCGCGCCGCCGCCGCGACTGAGCGATGATCCGCGAGAGCATCATCACGACGCTCTCCGCCGCGGGCATGCTGCATATCGCCCCGATGGGCGTCATATGGCGCGAGGGATTTCCCGTGCTGGCGCCGTTCCGCCCATCGCGCACGCTCGACAATCTGCGCGAGAATCCCTGTGCGGTGATCAATCACACCGACGATGTCCGGCTCTTCGCCGGCTGCCTGACCGGCCGGCGCGACTGGCCGGTCGATCCCGCCGAGAGGATCAGCGGCGCGGTGATCGCCGGCGCCTTGTCGCATCAGGAGATCGAAGTCGACGGCGTCGAGGACGATCCGGTTCGGCCGCGCTTTCGCTGCCGTGTCGTCCACGAGGCGGCGCATCGCAGCTTCCTGGGCTTCAATCGCGCTCAGGCGGCGGTGATCGAAGGCGCCATCCTGATCAGCCGGCTCGAGCTTTTGCCGGCGGACAAGATCGACCGCGAGATGGCCTATCTGGCGATCGCCATCGAGAAGACGGCCGGCCCGATCGAGCGCGAGGCCTGGACGTGGCTCGAGGAGCGCCTTGCCGCTTTCCGCGCCGCCAAAGCAGGGGCGACGGAATGAGCGGATTTCTCGCCAGCGTCCGCTCCGCCGAGGAGGCGCTGCTCGCCCTCATGGGCGGTGCCGATATCATCGACGTCAAGGAGCCCGCGTCGGGGGCGCTCGGCCGTGTCGACGGGGCCGTGCTCCGGGAGATAGCCGACGTGCTGGGCGGACGATGCACGGTGAGCGCGACGATTGGCGATGTCCCCCTCGAGCCCGGCAGAGTTCTCGCGGCGGTAAGGGAAACCGCCGTGGCGGGCATC
>DATAQP010000067.1:0-3074 GCA_036264595.1 Allostellaceae bacterium | reverse complement strand
GCCGCGAGCGCGACGGCGAGGGCGAGGAACACCGAGTTGAGCAGCGCCCCGGCAGAGAACCCCGAGAACGACCGATGAGCGGTGGGCATGATGGCACCGTAAGGTTGAAAATACGGGGAGCGAGCGTCCTATCGGTACCATTGGCCGATTAAAACACGCTTAAAATCCGCCGCAAAATCTTAAGGCTCACGTAAGCTAGGAGCGCTCGTCGCCGGGCAAGGGCAGATCGCGGCGCGGCACCGGCGAGGATTGCACCAGCGACGTCGTCGGCATAGCGGTCCTCCGCCAGATCCCCTCGCCCGCCGAAATCGTCGGCATCCTCCTGGTCATCGCCGGCGTCGCGCTCCACCGCAGCGACGACTGAAGACGTCGCCACAGTTCGGCGAGCTCGCAACGCCGAATGCCCTTGCGTCTTCCCGTTTCGGACATTATATTATCTGTTATGGAATAATTCGTCCTGAAAAGGATACGCGCGCACCATTTCGCCTCCTGGGATCACCTGCATTTCGCCTGAATCTTGCTGGAAAAATGCATCATGATGCTAGATAATAGAAGTTACATGCATTATAATTCCTGACCTTAGCACGAGGCCGGCATGATCACCTTCGACACCCATCCCGATCGCTACAAGCATTGGCGCCTGACCTTCGAGGCGCCGATCGCCTGGCTCGCCCTCGACGTCGCCGAGGATGGCGGGCTGCTTCCCGGCTACAAGCTCAAGCTCAATTCCTACGATCTCGGCGTCGATATCGAGCTGCACGACGCGCTGCAGCGCATCCGCTTCGAGCACCCCGAGATCCGCAGCGTCGTCGTCACCTCGGGCAAGGAGCGCATGTTCTGCGCCGGTGCCAACATCTACATGCTGTCGACCTCGAGCCATGCCTGGAAGGTCAATTTCTGCAAATTCACCAACGAGACGCGCAACGGCATCGAGGATGCGAGCCGGCATTCCGGCCTCAAATTCATCGCCGCGGTCAATGGCGCCTGCGCCGGCGGCGGCTATGAGCTGGCCCTCGCCTGCGACGAGATCGTCATGATCGACGACCGCTCGACCACGGTAAGCCTGCCCGAGGTGCCGCTGCTCGGCGTCCTTCCCGGCACCGGCGGCCTCACCCGCCTCGTCGACAAGCGCAAGGTCAGGCGCGACCTCGCCGATCTCTTCTGTACCACCGCCGAGGGCGTGCGCGCCGAGCGCGCCAAATCGTGGAACCTCGTCGACCACAGCGCGCCGCCGCAGCGCTTCCGCGACAAGGTCGTCGAGCGCGCCCAGGCGCTCGCTGCGACGAGCGACCGACCGGAGGACGCCAAAGGCGTCACACTGCCGCCGCTCACCCGCCGCATCGACGATGCCGGCTATCACTACGAATTCGTCGACGTCGCGCTGGGCCCGACCGACCGCGTCGCGACGATCACCGTCAAGGCGCCGACCGAGGACGAGCCGGGCGACATCGCCGGCATCCTCGCCCGCGGCGCCGCCTGGTGGCCGCTCGCCATGGCGCGCGAGCTCGACGACGCGATCTTGATGCTGCGCACCAACAACCTGGCGAGCGGCACGATCGTACTCAGGACCGCCGGCGATCCGCAGCGCGTCCTCGCCTGCGACGCCGCCATGCTGGCGCATGCGGATCACTGGTTCGTGCGCGAGACGCTCGGCATGCTGCGCCGGACGCTGGCGCGGCTCGACGTCTCGTCGCGCAGCCTCTTCGCCGTGATCGACCGCTTCTCGTGCTTCGCCGGCAGCTTGCTCGAGCTCGCCCTCGCCGCCGATCGCAGCTACATGCTCGAGGCGGAGGACGGTCCGGTGGTCGCGCTCTCGGCGATCAATTTCTCTCCCGTCACGATGGTCAATGGCTTGACCCGGCTGGCGTCCCGCTTCCACGGGGAAAGCAGCGCGCTCGATCGCGTTGCGGCGGTGCTCGGTCATCGTCTCGACGCCGCGGCGGCGCTGGCGCTCGGTCTTGTCACCGTTACGCCCGACGAGCTCGATTGGGGGGACGAGATCCGTCTCGCCGTCGAGGAGCGCGCCAGCCTCTCGCCCGATGCGCTCACCGGCATGGAGGCGAGCCTGCGCTTCGCCGGCGCCGAGACGATGGAGACCAAGATCTTCGGCCGCCTGTCGGCCTGGCAGAATTGGATCTTCAACCGGCCGAACGCGGTCGGCGAGCACGGCGCGCTCAAGCTCTTCGGCTCGGGCAGCAAGGCGCAATTCAATTGGGAAAGGGTCTAGGCGATGGCGATCGACTACCAGGAGCTCATCCCGAACAACGTCGACCTCGCCGGCAACAAGGTGCTGCAGCGCGCGCTCGAGCATTGGCAGCCGCGCTTCATCGATTGGTGGCGCGAGATGGGGCCGAGCGATTTCCTCGCCTCGGACGTCTATCTGCGCACCGCGACCTCGGTCGACGCCAAGGGCTGGGCGAGCTATGGCGCTATCAAGATGCCGGAGTATCGCTGGGGCATCTTCCTCGCCGACGCGGTGGCGGACCGTCGCATCGGCTTCGGCGATGAGCTCGGCAAGCCGGCCTGGCAGCAGGTGCCGGGCGAGCATCGCTCGACGCTGCGCCGGCTGATCGTCACGCAGGGCGATACCGAGCCCGCCTCGGTCGAGCAGCAGCGCCTGCTCGGCCATACCTGCCCGTCGCTCTACGATCTCAGGAACCTCTTCCAGGTCAATGTCGAGGAGGGCCGCCATCTCTGGGCGATGGTCTATCTGCTGCACGCCTATTTCGGCCGCGACGGCCGCGAGGAGGCCGAGGAGCTGCTGCAGCGCCATTCCGGCGACGGCGACAAGCCGCGCATCCTCGGCACCTTCAACGAGCCGGTGTCGGATTGGCTCAGCTTCTTCATGTTCACCTATTTCACCGACCGCGACGGCCGCTATCAGCTCAAAAGCCTGGCCGATAGCGGCTTTGACCCATTGTCGCGGACCTGCCGGTTCATGCTGACCGAAGAAGCCTTTCACATGTTTGTCGGCCGCACCGGCATCACCCGGGTCATCAAGCGCACGATCGAGGTCATGAAAGCACTGGGCAGTGAAGACCCGGCCGATATCCGCGCCGCCGGAGCGATCGATC
>DATAQP010000593.1:0-6627 GCA_036264595.1 Allostellaceae bacterium | reverse complement strand
GATCGATGCCAACATGCTGACGCCGATCGAGCTGATCAAGGCGACGGTCGACGGCATGATGGCGCGCGGTTTCGGCCGCATCGTCAACATCACCTCGTCGGCGGTCAAGGCGCCGATCGATATTCTCGGCCTGTCAAACGGCGCGCGTTCGGGGCTGCATGGATTCGTCGCCGGAGTCGCCCGCAAGACGATCGCCCGCAACGTCACCATCAACAACCTGCTGCCCGGCCCTTTCGATACCGACCGGTTGCGCTCGACGCTCGTCCATACGGCGAAGACCACCGGGCGCAACGTCGACGAGGTGAGCGCCGAGCGCGCCAAGCAGAACCCGTCCGGTCGCTTCGGCACCGCCGACGAGTTCGGCGCCGCCTGCGCCTTCCTGTGCAGCCAATACGCCGGCTACATCACGGGACAGAACCTGCTGATGGATGGCGGCGCCTATCCGGGGACCTTCTAGGATCACGCGACACGACAATTCACCGAGACGGGTTGGCGAGTAGGAATAGAGGGGTTCCGTCTGCGATTCATTAACAGGACCTTAATAGTCGGCCCGTACACCTATGGTCGCTGTCCTGCTCGCCCTCGGCCTGCTGACGACACGCATGCTGCAGCAAGCCGTGCTGCGCGAGGCCGCCGAGCGCGAGATTCTCGCCGCCAAGCTGCGCGCCGAAGCGGCCAGCGAAGCGAAGACGAGTTTTCTCGCCAATATGAGCCATGAGCTGAGGACGCCGCTCAATGCCATTCTCGGCTTCTCGGAGATGATTCGCGACCGGCCGCACGGCCCCGACGGCGCCACCCGCTATTGCGAATATGCCGGCGACATCCATGCCAGCGGCACACATCTGCTCGATCTCGTCAACGACGTCCTCGACATGTCGAAGATCGAGGCCGGGCGCTATCAGCTTCATCTCGAACCAGTCGATATCGCGAAGACGGTGGTGGCCTGCCTGTCGATCGTGCAGAGCCGGGCCATGGCCAAGGGCATCACGATCGATACCGAGATCGCCGCCGGACTCCCGCCGATCCATGCCGATGAGCGCGCCTTCAAGCAGGTGCTGCTCAACCTGCTCACCAACGCGGTGAAGTTCTCGCCGAATGGCCGGAAGGTCACGGTCGCCGCACGGCTTTGTGCCGGCGGCGCGGCGGAGCTATGCTCAGCCCGGCAGCATTCAGGATACGGCGGGGGTCGATTCCGACCCGCGATCTTCTAGGCTGCCGCCGGTGCAGAAACGGCCTCCGGCAGCGTAAGCACCGCGCGCAACCCCGGCTCGGGCGCATTGTCGCCGAGCGTGACGGAGCCGCCGTGCAGCCGCGCCACGGCACGTACCAAGCTGAGGCCGAGCCCGTTGCCCGGCGTCGAGCGGCTGCCTTCGAGGCGCACGAAACGATCGAAGACCGCATCGCGGCGGTCGGGCGGGATGCCGGGACCGCTATCGACCACTTCGAGGCGGGCGCCGCCCGGGCCGCGAGCGACGCGCAATCGAACGCGGCCGTCCGGCGTGTACTTGATCGCATTGTCGAGCAGATTGGCGACGGCCTGGGCGATGAGATGGCGGTCGCCCCGCACCAGCACCGGTTTCTCGGCATCGACCTCCAGGCTCAGCCCCTTCTCCTCGGCGAAGGGCTCGTAGAGCTCGGCCACCGAGCCGGCGATCTCAGCGATATCGACGGTCTCCATGTCGGCGCGGTTCGACCCCGCCTCCGCCTCGGCGATGCTGAGCAGGGCAGTGAAGGTACCGAGCAGATGATCGGCCTCGTTGATCGTCTGGCGCATGACCTCCGCGTAACGCGCGGCATCGGGCCGCTCGAGCAGCGTTACCTCGAGGCGCGAGCGTAGGCGCGACAGCGGCGTGCGCAGATCGTGGGCGATGTTGTCGGTGACTTGGCGCATGCCGGCCATCAGCCGCTCGATCTGATCGAGCATGGCGTTGAGGTTGGTCGCCAGCTGATCGAACTCGTCGCCGCTGCCGGTCAGCTTCACGCGCTGGCCGAGATCGCCGTGGATGATGCGCGCGGCGGTGTTGCTCACCGCCTCGACGCTGCGCAGCATGTTGCGGCTGATGAAGATGCCGCCGGCGAGGCCGAGGCCGAGGGTGAGCAGCCCGGCCCAGGCGAGCGTGCCGGTGACCCGCCGGCGGAACGCCGCGGCATCCCTGAGATCGCGGCCGACCAGCAGGCGATAGCCGCCCGGGATGGTGAAGGTGGTGCCGCGCGCCGCATGCGTCTCACGCTGCGAGCCGCGCTTGATCTCGACGGGAAAACCAATCCAGCCCGGGCGGATCACCTCGGCGGTGGGCCACGCTGAGAGATTGCCGGCCAGCGGATGCGACTGCGGATCGGTGATGAGATAGATCATCGCATCGCCGCGCTCGCCGGCGCTGCGCTCGGCGATCACCTGGACCAGGCCGGAGAGACCGCGCTGATCGTATTGCTCGGCGAGGCCGGCGATCTCCGCGTCGAGCGTCGCCTCGGTCTGTTGCTCGATGAAATTGGCCGTCGACCAGTAGATGAAGGCGAGCAGCGCCAGTACCGAGGTGGCGAACAGCGTGAGATAGAGCGCGGCGAGGCGAAACGCATTGGTGCGCAGCAGCCGCCGTAGGGCATGCCCCCGTCCGAGGTCCGGGCTTGACGCGACGGTCTCAGTCACCGGCTCTGAGAGAGTAGCCCGCGCCGCGGATCGTGTGCAGCAGAGGCTTGGCGAAGCCCTTGTCGATCTTCTGGCGCAGGCGCGAGATGTGGACGTCGATGACATTGGTCTGCGGATCGAAATGATAATCCCAGACGCTTTCGAGCAGCATCGTCCGCGTCACCACCTGGCCGGCATGACGCATAAGATATTCGAGCAGACGGAACTCGCGCGGCAGGAGATCGATCGCCTGGCCGTCGCGGCGGACGTTGCGCGACAGCAGATCCATCTCGAGCTCGGCGACGCGCAGCTTCGTCGTCGTCGGCGCCACCGCGCTGCCGCGTCGCAGCAGCGCCTCCAGCCGCGCCAGCAACTCGGAGAAGGCGTAGGGTTTGACAAGATAGTCGTCGCCCCCAGCGCGCAGACCCTTGACGCGGTCGTCGACGGCGCCGAGCGCGCTGAGGATGAGGGTCGGCGTGCGGATCTCGGCGGCGCGCAACGCGGCGACGATCGAGAGCCCGTCCATGCCGGGCAGCATGCGGTCGACGATGAGCGCGTCATAGGTGCCGGAGGTCGCCATGAACAACCCGTCGCGCCCCTCGGCGGCATGGTCGACGACATAGCCGCTCTCGCTGAGCGCCTTCACCAGGTACTCGGCCGCTTCCTTGTCGTCCTCGATCAGCAGGATCTTCATCTCACCATGTCCGGCCTGACGATAGCCGGCCGCGTCCCGCTGGGGAAGCGCGGCGGCACCCGGCTCGTCGCCGGCTGGACGGAGCTTCGTCGCGCTGGACCGAACGTCTATGCTTGATCGATCGGCCATGACCGGCTCCGTTGCTTTTCCGTGAGAAGACCACGGAAGTATAGAGCCGCAAGCTAACGGGCGACCTGCGTCGGCATTAAATCCCTGTCATCTGGTAAGGGTGCTCAACCGCCGCCAGGAGATCAGCGCTGACGCGACGCGAGGCCGCCCATCGCTAGGTCACCCTAGGTCAAGGTTACGGCCAGGGCGACCAGCCAACCGAAAGCGAGAACCACCATGCCTTCCCGATCGATGCGTTGCATTGTCCGCTCCTCCTCGAAGAAGAGAACAAAAACAGAACATTCTAATTCGCGCAAGCGGATTTTCGATCAAACGGGACAGGTGGGGATTAGCTCGGGGTGCCGGCGCGAAAACGCGTCACGGCGAGCACCGCGCCGCCGGCGACGAGACCCCAGAAGGCGCCGCTGATCCCGAAGAAGCTCAATCCCGAGGCGGTCACCAGGAAGGTGATCACCGCCGCCTCGCGATCGGCCGGCGCGTGCATCGCGGCGAGCAGCGCCGAACCGAAGGCGCCGAGCAGCGCCAGCCCCGCCACCGCCTCGATGAGAATGGGCGGCGAGGCGCTGATGAAGGCGGTGGCGGCGCCGGCCACCAGCCCGAAGAGGATATAGACGAAGCCGGCGACGACCGCCGCCCAGTAGCGCCGCTGCGGATCGGGATGGGCGTCGCTGCCGGCGCAGAGAGCGGCGGTGATGGCGGCGAGGTTGACGGCATGGCCGCCGAGCGGCGCGGCGGCGAGGCTGAACAGCCCGGTCGACCAGAACAGCTTCCCGGCGTCGGGCCGGTAGCCATTGGCGTTGAGCACCGCCATGCCGGGGATGTTCTGCGACGCCATGGTGACGATGAAGAGCGGCAGCGCGATGCCGATGATCGCGGCGAACGAGAAGGACGGCGTCACCACCACCGGCACCGGCCAGAGCGAGCCGAGCGCGTCGGGGGTAACGCTGGTCGTCGCCGCGATCAGCGCGATGGTAAGAAGGGCGGCGACCGGTACGGCATAGAGACGCTTGATCCGCGCCACCATCGCCCAGGCGACGACGATGGTGAGGCCGAGTGCCGGGAGTTCCGCCACCGCGCGCACCGGCGCGAGGCAGAGTCCGAGCAGCACGCCGGCCAGCATCGCGTTGGCGAGCGGCGGCGGGATGGCGGCGACGGCGCGGCCGAGCGGCTTCCACAGCCCGGCGACGACGATCAGCACGCCGGTCGCCAGGAAGGCGCCGACCGCCGCCGGGAAGCCGCCGGCAACCGCGCCGGTCGTCGCCAGCAGCGCGGCGCCCGGCGTCGACCAGGCGATGCTGATCGGCAGCCTGGTCTTGAGGCTGAGCACGATGGCGCAGACGCCCATCGAGATCGACAGCGCCATCAGCCCCGAGGCGGCCTCGGCCTGGCTGGCGCCGACCCCGGTCAGCCCGGCGATGATGACGGCGAAGGAGCTGGCGAAGCCGACGAACGCGGCAAGCACGCCCGCGGCGAGCGCCTGAAGCGAGAAGGCGGCGCGCATCACGCCGGGGCGATCCTCGCCGCGATGGTCCCGTCATCGGCGAGGACGAGACTGGCGTCCGGCTCCCACCCCGCCCAGACCGGCGCGCCGGCGGCGAGCGGGGAACCCTGCGCGCCGTTGACGCCGTGCACGGTCAGCGCCTCGCCCGATTGGCAGCGCACGAGGTACTCGGTCATCGGCCCGAGATAGGTCAGCCGCTCGATACTGCCGGCGATGTTATTGGCACGGCCGGCGATCGGCGCCGGGGTCAGCGCGATGCGCTCGGGCCGCAGCACCAGCGCCGCGGCGCCGCCGCCCGCCACGGCGCCAGCCCCTTGCATAAAGATTGGGCAGCGCACCGCCATGCCGCCGGCGCTGGCGAACATGCCGGGCTCGGCGAGGCGGCCGCGGATGACGTTGGCCTTGCCGATGAAATCGGCGACGAAGAGATTGGCCGGCCGGTTGTAGAGATCCTCCGGGCTGCCGATCTGCTGGATCGTGCCCTTGCTCATCAGCACCAGCCGGTCGGCGAGGGTGAGCGCCTCCTCCTGGTCGTGGGTGACGAAGATCGTCGTCAGGCCGAGGCGCTGCTGCAACTGGCGGATCTCGATGCGCACCTCGTGGCGCAATTTCGCGTCGAGATTGGAGAGCGGCTCGTCGAGCAGAAAGACGGCCGGATTGACGACCAGCGCGCGGGCGAGCGCGACGCGCTGCTGCTGGCCGCCGGAGAGCTCGCGCGGCAGGCGCTCGCCGAGCCCCTCAAGCCGCACGAGGCGCAGCGCCTCGGCGACGCGCGTCGCAGTCTCGCTCTTGCCGACCCGCCGCATCTCGAGGCCGAAGGCGACATTCTCGGCGACCGTCATGTGCGGGAAGAGCGCATAGCCCTGGAACACCATGCCGGTGTCGCGCCGATAGGGCGGCAGATGCGTGACGTCCCGTCCGCCGATCAGGATGCGGCCTTCGGTCGCCTCGATGAAGCCGGCGATCATCCGCAGCGTCGTCGTCTTGCCGCAGCCCGACGGGCCGAGCAGCGCCACCAGCTCGCCCTGCGCGATGTCGAGCGAGACGCCCGACACCGCGACGGTGGCGCCATAGGTCTTGGCGAGATCCCTGAGCTCGACGCGCGCCATGCGGCAGCCTATTTCCGCGTCGCCAGCGCGGCGGTCACGCCGAGGCCGATGAACGAGGTGCCGGCGAACCAGCGCTGGAAGCGCAGAAAGCGGCGGTTGCGGCGGAGGAAATCGCCGGCGGCGCCGGCCGCCAGCGCAAACATCCCGTCGCTGATCATGCCGAGCCCCATGAAAGTGAGACCGAGGATGAGGATCTGCCAATGCAGCGGACCGCGGGCCGGATCGACGAATTGCGGCAGGAAGGCGAGGAAGAAGATCGCCGTCTTGGGGTTGAAGAGGTTGACGACGAAACCGTCGCGAAAGACGCGGCGCAGCTTCTCGGCGGGGATTCGCGGCGCGTCGGGGTCGACCTCCTTGGCGGTCAGCGTGCGAATGCCGATCCAGATGAGATAGGCGGCGCCGAGATATTTGACGATTGCGAAGGCGAGCGCCGACGACACCAGCAGAGCCGACAGCCCGATGGCCGCCGCCGTGATGTGGACGATGGTGCCGAGATGGATGCCGAGCACCGACACCAGCCCGGCCGCCCGCCCCTGCTCGACCGAGCGCGCGACGATATAAAGCACCG
>DATAQP010000556.1:0-8094 GCA_036264595.1 Allostellaceae bacterium | reverse complement strand
CGCGGCACATTCGGCAGTTCCGCTTACTGCGCGAGCAAAGGCGGCGTCAGGCTCTTCGCCAAGGCCGTGGCCATGGAATGCGCCTGGGCGCGCGATAACATCCGCGTCAACACGATCCATCCCGGTGTCATCGACACGCCGATCTGGAGCAAGCTGCCAGCCGCGATCGATCCGCGCCAGCTCGGCAAGGCGGTGGCGCCGATCGGCCGTGCCGGGACCGCGCAAGACGTCGCCAACGGCGTGCTCTTCCTGAGCTCCGATGCCTCGTCCTACATGACCGGGACCGAGTTCGTCATTGATGGCGGCTTCAACGCGGGCGAGATTCCGCCGCGCCGCTGAGCGGTGCCCCGATACCCTGGGCATGCAGCGCCGCCCGCATGCCGTCGCGCGCCTGCTGCTGCACCGTGTCGGGTGCGCCGTCGAAGAAATGCGCCGGACCCTTGGCGAAATTCGCGTCGTTCATCCAGCGCCCATGAACCATCGTCCACGAGAGATGGTCCTCGAGCATCCGCTCGATCGTCTAGGCGCGCGCCCCTGCTCGCCAGTCAGCGCGCGGTCCAGATCGACGCCGTAGCTTCTCTCGATGTGGTAGCGGATGAAGGTGGAATCACCGATCAGGCTTCCGCCATCCTCGATATACGGGACCTTCCCCTTCGGCACCTTCGCGAAGCCGCCGCGCTCCGTGCGACACGGCAGGCCGCCCATCTTGAGCCGCACGTCGGCCTTCGTCACGAAGGGGCTGGGATCGGGCAGGAGAAAAAGCCGGACCGAAGACATAGAGCGTGATCATCCGAAAAGATCCTCGCCAGGGGCGGACTACGACCAGAGTCTAACGCGAAACCGCTCCAACCATTAGGTCACGTTGCAGCGACCTTGTCCCTCCCAAGAGCAACGGGAGGTTGAGTCTTTGGTCGAGGGGTGCCTACCCCTTTTGGCGCGTGGCTAAGCGCTGCATAAGAAGTATCTATATCCCCTTCGCGCATTCTCGCTTCGCCTGTTAATAAATATTAACGACGCGAAACCTACCATATCTTGTGCCTCAACAATGACCGCACTCGACGGCAAGGACTACGATTTCGCCATCATCGGCGGCGGGCTGGTCGGCGCCGCCATCGCCTGGGGGCTGGCGAGACTGGGACAGCGCGTCGCGGTGCTCGATCAGGGCGATCGCGCCTACCGCGCCTCGCGCGGCAATTTCGCCCTGGTCTGGGTGCAGAGCAAAGGGCTCGGCATGCCGCAATATGCCGCCTGGACCAAGCGGTCTTCCGATTGCTGGGCCGGGCTCGCGGCGGAGCTCGCGGCGGGAACCGGCATCGATGTCGCCTATCGCCGCCCCGGCGGTCTCGATCTCGCCCTCTCGGAGACGGAGCTCGAGACAAGGGCGGGCAAGTTGAGGTGTCTGCACAGCCAACCCAATATGGTGCGCTACCCCTACGAGATCCTCGAGCGCGCCGCGCTCGAGCGGCTGCTGCCGCAGATCGGTCCGGAGGTCGTCGGCGCCAGCTATTGCCCGCTCGATGGGCATTGCAACGCGCTCCGACTGCTGCGCGCGCTGCACGCCGACATGCGCCGGCGCGGCGTCGCCTATCTGCCCCACCACGAAGTCGCCGCCATCGTGCCCCGTGGCGACGGCGCCTTCCGCCTCGTCGGCAGCTTCGCGCCGGTCGATGCCGGCCGCGTCGTCCTCGCCGCCGGCATCGCCAATGCCGCGCTGGCGCCCATGGTCGGCCTCACCGCACCGGTGCGGCCGCAGCGCGGGCAAATCATCGTCACCGAGCGGCTGCAGCCCTTTCTCGACTATCCGATCGCGACGGTGCGGCAGACCGATGAAGGAAGCGTGCTGATCGGCGATTCCGCCGAGGAGGCCGGCTTCGACGACACGGTCGGGCTCGACGTTACCGCGACGATGGCGGCGCGCGCCATCCGCATGTTCCCGCTCCTCGCCGGCGTCAATACGGTGCGCGTCTGGGCCGCCCTGCGGGTGATGACCGAGGATGGTTTTCCGATCTACGAGCAATCGGCGAGCTGTCCCGGCGCCTTCGTCGCGAGCTGCCATAGCGGGGTGACGCTCGCCGCCAATCACGCGCTCGTCCTCGCCCCCATGCTGGCGGCCGGGCGGCTCGACCCGACGCTCGCCCCGTTCAGCGGGCACCGCTTCGGCGGCGGGCCGATCGGTCCCAGCTGAACCCGGCGGCGCTTACACCGTCAGGTGGCTGGAGATGAACTGGCGGCAACGCTCGGAGGTCGGGTTGCGGAAGACCTGCTCGGGCGGCCCCTCCTCCTCGATCCGCCCCTGGTGCAGGAAGATCACCTTGCTCGACACCTCGCGGGCGAAACCCATCTCGTGGGTGACGATCAGCATGGTGCGGCCTTCCTCGGCGAGGGCACGGATGACGCGCAGCACCTCTGTGACGAGCTCGGGATCGAGCGCCGAGGTCGGCTCGTCGAACAGCATCACCTTGGGGTGCATGGCGAGCGCCCGCGCGATCGCCGCGCGCTGCTGCTGCCCGCCCGAGAGATGCGACGGGTATTGATTGCGCTTGTCGGCGATGCCGACCTTGTCGAGCAGCGCCTCGGCCTCGGCGATGCACTCGCTGCGCGGCCGCTTCTGGACGTGGACCGGCGCCTCGATGACGTTCTCGAGGATGGTCATGTGCGACCACAGATTGAAGCTCTGGAAGACCATGCCGAGCCGCATGCGGATGCGGTCGACTTGGCGGCGATCCGCCGGCGCCATGCCGCCGTCGCGCCGCCGCGCCATGCGGATGGTCTCGCCGGCGACGGTGATCTCGCCCTCGTCCGGCGTCTCCAGCAGGTTGATGCAGCGCAGCATCGTGCTCTTGCCCGAGCCGCTCGAGCCGATGATCGAGATGACGTCGCCGTCGCGCGCATCGAAGGAGATGCCTTTCAGCACCTCGAGCCGGCCGAAGCTTTTGTGCAATTTCGCCACCGAAAGCGCGGGGAGGTCGGTGCGGCTCTTCGTCTCCATGATTCTCCTCAGGCCCGGTCGACGCTGAGCACGGCGAGGGCCGGACGGTCGGCGGCGGCGCGCCGATGCGGCGACAGATGATGCTCGAGCGCGGCGACGGCGCGCGAGATGAGGAAATTGATCACCAGATAGATGGCGCCGGCGCAGATGAAGACCTCGACCGCGCGGAAGGTCTCGGAAATGATGCGCTGGGCGATGCCGGTGACCTCCATCAGCGTGATGATGCTGGCGAGCGAGGTCGCCTTGACCATCAGGATGATCTCGTTGCCATAGGCGGGCAGCGCCTGGCGCAGCGCGATCGGGAAGATGATGCGGCGGAACAGCACGAAGCCCGACATGCCGCAGGCACGCGCCGCCTCGACCTCGCCGAACGGCACCGCGAGGAGGCCGCCGCGCACGATCTCGCTGCCATAGGCGGCGGTGTTGAGCACGAAGGCGAGGATGGCGCACCAATAGGGCTGGCGCAGGAAGGCCCAGAGGAAGCTCTGGCGGATCTCGGGGAACTGGCTGAGCCCGTAATAGATCATGAACATCTGCACGAGGAGCGGCGTGCCGCGGAAGACGAAGACGTAGAAGCTCGCCGCCCATTCCAGCGGCCTGACGCCGGACATTCGAAGCAGCGCGATGGCGATCGCGAGCACGACGCCGGCAGCGACCGAGAGGGCCCAGAGCTGGAGCAGCAGTGGAATGCCGCTCAAGAGCCGCTCTGTGGTGTCGAGGAGGAAGGCGAGTTCCACCGCGTTCAGGCTCGCCGCACGCCGCGCAGGGCGCGCGTCTCGCTCCAGCGGAACAGCCAGGACGAGGCGCTGGTCAGCACGAGATACATGGCCATGGCGGTAATGTAGAAGGGGAAGGGCCGCTTGGTCGAGCCGGCGGCGACCTGCGACTGGCGCAGAAGCTCGACGAGGCCGGTCACCGAGATGAGCGCCGATTCCTTGAGCACGAGCTGCCAGACATTGCCCATGCCGGGTAGGGCGAAGCGCACGACCTGCGGCACAATGATGCGGTGGAGCATGAGGAGTGGCCGCATGCCGACCGCTTTCGCCGCCTCGATCTCGCCGCGCGCGATGGTGAGATAGGCGCCGCGGAAGACCTCGGTCTGATAGGCGCCGGAGACGATGCCGACGGCGAGCGCGCCGGTGAGGAAGGCGTTGACGCCGATGAAGCCCTCCGCGCCGAACGCCCGCCCAACGGCGGTCAGCGCCGTGCTGCCGCCGAAATAGAGCAGGTAGATGACGAGGAGGTCGGGAATGCCGCGCAGCACGGTTGTGTAGACATCGCCGAGCGCGCGCGCAATGAGCGAGGCGGACAATTTGGCCCAGGCGCCGAGCGTGCCGAAGACCATGCCGAAGAGAAAGGCGCAAAGCGAGACGGCGACGGTCATCAGCGTCGCCTCGATGATCTCGACGCCCCAGCCGCCAGCCCCGAAGCCGACCAGATAGAAGGAGCCCATCAGCCGATCATCCCGGGATCGCGCAGGCGGCGGCTTGGCGGTCCGGCGGCATGCCGCCGGACTGCCGATGCGGCCGCAACGGGATTATTTGGGCGAGATATCGACCTTGAACCATTTCACCGACAGCGCCTTGATCGTGCCGTCGGCGAGCGCCGACTTGATCGCCTCGTCGAACTTCGTCTTAAGCTCGGCATCCTCCTTGCGCAGCCCGGCGGCGACACCGCGGCCCAGCACCTCGCCGGAGAAGGCCGGCCCGACGATGACGATGTCCTTGCCCTCGGGCTTGGCGATGACGTCGTTCCAATAGGTCACCGCCGCGAACGCAGCGTCGAGGCGGCCGGCGGTGAGGTCGAGGTCATGCTGCTCCGTCGTCTTGTAGGAGCGGATGTCGACCTGGTCCTTGAAGTATTTCTCGACGAAAGCGAGGTTGGTTGTCGAGACCTGGGCGCCCACCACCTTGCCCTTGAGCATCGGCTTCACCGCGTCGATCGCCTTCTGCGCCTCGGCGCCCTTGGTGGCCAGCGGATAGACCTCGCCGGTGCCCGGCATCTTGGCCAGCGGGCTCGATTTGAGCACCGCGAAGGACGCCGGCGCGGCCGCGTAGACGCTGGAGAAGTTGATCGTCTCCAGCCGCTTGTCGGTGATGTTCATGGCCGCCATGATGGCGTCGTACTTGCTCGACTGGAGAGCTGGGATGATGCCGTCCCAATCCTGCGCCACGATGGTGCATTCGGCGTTCATCCGCTTGCACAGCTCGTTGGCGAGGTCGATCTCGAAGCCGGACAGCTTGCCGCCCGCCTCGCTGAAGTTCCACGGCGCGTAGGCGCCCTCGGTGCCGATGCGGATCTTCTTCCAATCCTTGGTCTGCGCCTCGACGGGCGTGACGGCGGCCAGCGCGACGGCGACGACGGCCCAGAACAGCGCGACGACGAATCTCATGGCTTGGTCCCCCTTTTCCTTGCCGGGGCGCTCCCACGCCCCCGAACGATCGTGCATGATTACTCAATCGGCCGATTTGCGATATTGCTATTTTCGTCGCGCCACCGCGCCGCAGACAGCGTAGGGACTGCTCATGACCAGGATCTTCACCGCCACGCTTGGGACCGAAACGAACACCTTCTCCTCGCTGCCGACCGGGCTGCAACTCTTCAAGGAGACCTGCCTCTTCCGCAAGCGCGGCTATGGCGACAAGCCGCCGATGTTCGGTGCCCCGCTTGAGGTCTGGCGCCGCATGGCCGAGGCGAAGGGTTGGGAGGTCGTCGAGAGCCTCTGCGCCTTCGCCATGCCGGCGGGCAAGACGGTGCGCAAGATCTATGAGGATTTCCGCGACGAGATCCTCGCCGATCTCCGCGCCGCCCTGCCGGTCGACGCCGTCCTCCTCTCGCTGCACGGCGCCATGGTGGCCGAGGGGTATGACGACGCCGAGGGTGACCTCCTCGCCCATGTCCGCCGTCTCGTCGGACCCGACGTGCCGGTCGGTGCCGAACTCGATCTCCATGCCAATGTCAGCCGGCAGAAGCTTGAGAACGTCACCGCCATGGTGCTGTTCAAGGAATATCCCCATATCGACGTGCCGGAGCGCGCCGAGGATCTCTTCCGGCTGATCGCGGATGCCCTGGAGGGGCGCACCAAGCCGGTCATCGGCTGGTTCGATTGCCGCACCATCGGCGTCTTCCACACGACGCGTCAGCCGATGCGCGGGCTGGTCGACAAATGCAGTGCGCTCGAGGGCAAGGACGGCATCCTCTCGGTCTCGATCGTGCACGGCTTCCCATGGGCCGACGTCGCCGATCTCGGCAGCAAGATCGTCGTCGTCGCCGACGGCGACAAGACGAAGGCCGAGCGCCTCGCCCGGGAGCTCGGCATGGAGTTCTTCCGCATGCGCCACGAGACGCAGCCGCGCTATACCAGCCTCGACCAGGCGATGGCGCGTGCGGCGACGCATAACCAGCCGCGTCCGCTCGTCCTCGCCGACGTCTCGGACAATGCCGGCGGCGGCGCTGCCAGCGATTCAACCTTCATCCTGCAGGCGATGCTGGACAAGGGTATCAAGGATGGCGCCATCGGCATGTTCTGGGACCCGATGGCGGTGCGCATCGCTTTCGAGGTCGGCGAGGGCGCCCAGCTCGACATCCGCCTCGGCGGCAAGCTCGGCCCGACCTCCGGTCCGGCGCTCGATCTACGCGCCACGGTGATCGGCCTCGCGCGCGACGCCACGGTGCGCTTCGGCGGCCGCGACAAGAGCTACGCACCGGTCGGCGACATGGCGGCCTTCGACGTGGGCGGCATCGCCATCGTCTGCAATACGCTGCGCAGCCAGTGCAAGAGCCTCGACTGCTTCACCAATGTCGGAATCGACGTGGCCAAGAAGAAGGTCGTCGTCGTCAAGTCGATGCAGCACTTCCACGCCGCCTACGCGCCGGTCGCCTCCGAGATCATGTATGTCGCGGTGCCCGGCGCTGTCGCCCCGGACTTCCTCACCATGACTTACCTCAACGCCTCGAGGAACCAGTGGCCCTTCGTCGAGGATCCGTTCGCGACGAGGTGACGAAAACGGATCGTCACCTGGCGGCGAGGCGCTCGATCATGTCGCGATAGCTCGCGAGCGGTGGCACCTCGATGCCATCGACCTTGCCGTGGTCGTCCCAGCGGCGCAGCCGCACGGCGCGGCCGATGAAATCCTGTCGCGCGAAGGCGGCCGCCTCGGCGGCGCTCATCGGTCCGCCCTGCTTTTCCAGCGAGTGCTTGGAGGCGGTGGAGAGGATGTCGAAATATTCCGGCTCGACGGCGCAGAGATAGCGCTTGGCGGCGACGTGGCCGCGCACCGGCTCGCTGACCACCGGCGGGAAGCGTGAGGCCAGCCATGTGCCGCCCGAGCGGTCGTGCTTGTGATAGCCAAACGCGTCGTCGGGCTGCTCGATGAAATGGCCGATATCGTGGAGCAGCGCCGCCACCACCAGCGCATCGTCCGCCGCCTCGGCACGGGCGAGCGCGGCAGTTTGCAGCGAATGCTCTTCCATGGTGACGCCTTCGCCGTAGGTCTCCGCGCCATGCGCGGCGAAGAGCGCGGCGATCTCGTCGAAGAGGCCGCTCATGTCCGTTTCTCCAAGACGCGAAGCTTGCTGGTCAGCGAATCGGCATCGGCATAGATGCCCTGAAGGTGGCGGCGCCCGCCCGAGAAGCCGCGGCGGCCATGCAGGACGCGGCGATTGTCGACGATGAAGAGGTCGCCCGGGCGCAGGCGGAAGCCGACGGTCAGCGCCGGATCGTGGAGCAGCCGGGCGAAGCGCCGATAGGCGTCGTAGAATGCCGCGATCGAATCGGCCTCGAGGTCGAGCGGGCCGATCGAGCGGTTGTTGTAGCGCACCGTGCGCAGCGCCCCGGTTACGTCGAGCTCGATGAGCGGCGCCGCGTTGCGCAGATCGACTTCGCCCGCCTCGACGTAGCGGAAGTTGACGGCGGTCCGCGTCAGCAGGGCGAAGGCATCGGGTGCCTCGCGGCGCAGCCGTTCGGCCGCGGCGAACCCGTCGACGACCACCGATTCGCCGCCCTCGCCGGCCGCCTCAAGGCAATGGAGGAGCTGCAATTGCGGCACCGGGTCGCGATAGGGGTTGTCGGTATGGTTGCCGAGCGCCAGCGCGCTGAAGGCGAG
>DATAQP010000529.1:0-4112 GCA_036264595.1 Allostellaceae bacterium | reverse complement strand
CTACCACTTGTTAGATTTTGATTGCGCCACCCGAGCCGGCGGCCGATCATCCCAGTAAAGGGAAGGTTCTGGGAGGAAGACATGAAGACGGATGTGACACGCCGCGCGTTGCTTGCCGCCATGGGCGGCACGGCTCTGTCTGCCGGCGTGGTCGGCACCGCTCGATCCAAGGACTACGGTCCTGGCGTCACCGACACGGAGATCAAGCTCGGCACGACATCGCCCTATAGCGGGCCCGCTTCGGCCTATGGCGTCTATGGCCAAGCCCAGACGGCCTATTTCCAGATGATCAACGAGCAGGGCGGCATCAACGGCCGCAAGCTCGAGTTCATCACCCTCGACGACGGCTACAGCCCGCCGAAAGCGGTCGAGCAGGTGCGCAAGCTGGTCGAGCAGGACGAGGTGCTGCTGATCTTCCAGCCGCTCGGCACGCCGTCCAACAGCGCGATCCAGCAATATCTCAACGCCAAGAAAGTGCCGCAGCTCTTCGTCGCGACGGGGGCCAGCAAATGGGGCGACCCGCAGCATTTCCCGTGGACCATGGGCTGGCAGCCGAGCTACCAGACCGAGGCGAAGATCTATGCGAAATACGTTCTGCAGGACAAGCCGGACGCCAAGATCGGCATCCTCTACCAGAACGACGATTTCGGTAAGGACTACTTGAAGGGCATCAAGGACGGGCTCGGCGACAAGGCGGCGAAGATGATCGTCTCCGAGGTCTCCTACGAGGTCACCGACGCGACGGTCGATTCGCAGATCGTTACCCTCAAGGGCTCGGGCGCCGATGTCTTCTTCAACATCACGACGCCGAAATTCGCCGCCCAGGCGATCCGCAAGGCCTATGACGTGGACTGGCACCCGCTGCAGCTCTTGACCAACGTCTCGATCTCGGTCGGCTCGGTGCTGACGGTGGCGGGGCTTGAGAAAGGCGTCGGCATCATTACCGCCGATTACCGCAAGGATCCCGTCGATCCGCAATGGCAGGACGATCCGGCGATGAAGGAGTGGCGCGCCTTCATGGCGAAGTACTATCCGGAGGGCGACATCAAGGATAACTCCAACGTCTACGGCTACACCGTCGCCCAGACGCTGGTGCAGACCCTCAAGCAATGCGGCGACACTTTGACCCGCGAGAACGTCATGAAGCAGGCGGCGAGCCTCGACATGTCGCCCGGCCTGCTCGCCCCGGGGGTCAAGATCAACACCAGCGCGACGGATTTCTACCCGATCAAGCAGATGCGGCTGCAGAAATTCGACGGCAAGAGCTGGGTTCCCTTCGGCACGGCGATCGGCTCCTGAGGTGATCCGGCGTGGCTGGGTCGGCGCCGCGGCGGGGCTCGCTCTCGCCGCGGCGTCCGCCTCGGCCGCCGGGGTCGAGACCGCGCCGCCCGGCGGCGCCTATCGGAAATTCAGCGAGCTCGCCCCGGCGCCGGATTTCCTGCCCGGGCTCGGCACGCTCTATGTCGATCCTCGCACGCTGCCGCAGGGCCCCTTCCTCGCCTACGATCATGGCGGCAGGCTGGTCAGCACGGTCTACATGATCCCGCTCAAGACCTTCGAGACGCATATGAGGGTCGACGGGCTGGCGGGGGCCGGCGGCGCCATCGATCACGTCGATATTTTCTACGAGAACGGCCATCCCGGCGTCGAGGAGCCGCACTACCATATAATCCTCTGGCATGTGAGCCGAGCCGACGCAGTGCGCGTGGCTCAATAAAATCACTGATCCCGCAGGATTGCTTCGCCTGCGGCTCGCAATCACGGCAGACGAGACAATACCTACAGCACGTCATTGCGAGGAGCGCAGCGACGAAGCAATCCACCTCGCCGGCGACGATCCGCCGGCGACGATCCGGCCGGCTATTTCTTGCGGCCAGCTACTTCTTGCGGAACGTGTCGAGGGTTACGACTTCGCCCGGCTTCTTCGCGCCGCCCTTGCCGCGGTCCGGCTTGTTCTCGCCCGCCGTTTCGCTTGCCGGCTTTTCCCCGACCAGCTTGGGCGCGCCGCGCTCCTTGCGGGGGCGCGGCGCTTGCCCTGAGCCCGGCGTCTCGGCGAGGCGAAGCGGCTGCTCGCCGCCGGATTGGGGGCCGGGCTGGGCGCCGGATTGCGGATCGGTTTGCGGCACGCCTTCGCTCGGCGGCGTCTCCTGGAATTGGAGACCCCACTTGACTGAGGGATCGACGAAGGCGGTGATGGCGGCGAAGGGGATGGTCAGGCGTTCCGGCCGATTGTTGAAGCTGAGAGTGACGGCGAAGGCCTCGTCGGTGACGGTGAGCTCCCAGAACTGATGCTCGATGACGATGGTCATCTCGTCGGGATATTTGGCGCGCAACGTGTCGGCGATATCGACGCCAGGCGCACCGGTTTTGAAGGTGATGTAGAAATGGTGGGCGCCGGGCAGCCCGCCGGCGACGGCGACGGCAATCGCCTCGCGCACCACGCCACGCAAGGCGCGCTCGACCATCCTGTCATATCTCAAGCCATCCTTGTTCATCGCTAAGGATAACATCCCTCGGCCGAGGCGGTCAGCGGCGAAGTGGGGGGCTTCTGTTGCCCGGTGCCCCCCGAACCGCTGAGATAACTCGTTGGCTTTACCCCGCTAGGGGTTAGGCCGCGAGAGCCTCATGTGCAACGTTGTCGTTGGCACCTAGGATTTGACCCGATAACGGCGGTATCATGCCGAGCACCCAATGCCCCTTTACCATGCCCGTCGATCCTGTTCGCCCCCGCAGGGAGATCGAGATTGGTGGAGGCGCCGGCATCGCAGCCGGGTCCGGAACACTTATTCCAGGCATCAGTTTAGCGCCATAACCTGTTTCCAGGTTCTCCAAACATAGGGATAAGGCGGGCCGGGATCAAGCCGGGATCAGGTCAAATCCCTCTCCCCTCGCGGGAGAGGGAGGGGACCGGCGTAGCGGGGAGGATGAGGGGGCTGGCTCGGGATCAAGCACGCCGCATCTGCAGCTCCTCGCTCTCCCGCAAGAGGAGAGGGGCTTTTCCCGCCGTGGGAGGGCGATACCACCCCGCCCTCCTGCATTCGACCTGCATTTCCAGGTTCCCGGCGCTCAGTCCCGCGCTTGCCGGCGGCGGTTGGATGGTATAGTGGCGGCCGCCATCGCCTTCGAGGATCCTTCATGCCAGTCAACCGGGAACAGCGCGCCGAGATCGATGCCGTGCGCGGCGCGACGCAGCCGACCAGGCGCGCCACCGTCGCGGCGCTCGAGGAGATCCTCTACGAGCCGATCCCGGTGCTCGATCACGGCTTCGTGCGGGTCATCGACTATATGGGCGATGACGGCGCGGTGGTGCAGGCGGCGCGCGTCTCCTACGGCAAGGGGACGCGCAAGGTGCACGAGGATGCCGGGCTCATCCGCTATCTCATGCGCCACTGGCATTCGACGCCCTTCGAGATGGCCGAGATCAAGTACCACATCAAGCTGCCGATCTTCATCGCGCGGCAATGGATCCGCCACCGCACCGCCAACGTCAACGAGTACAGCGCGCGCTACTCCAAGCTGCAGGACGAGTTCTACGTGCCGGCGCCCGACCAGCTCGGCATCCAATCGAGCGCCAACCGCCAGGGCCGCGGGGCCGTGCTCGACGCCGACCAGGCGGCGCGCGTCATCGAGCTCCTGCGCGAGGATGCGGCGCGCTGCTATCGCGACTATGCCTGGATGCTCAATGAGGACGACGCCGGAGAGCCGGTCGACCCGGGCCGCGCCGGCCTCGCACGCGAGCTCGCCCGCATCAATCTAACGCTCAACACCTATACCGAATGGTATTGGAAGACCGATCTCCACAATCTCATGCATTTCCTGCGCCTGCGCGCCGATGCCCATGCGCAATACGAGATCCGCGTCTATGCCGAGGCGATGCTCGACACGCTGCGGCGCTGGGTCCCGCACACTTACGCCGCCTTCATGGAGTACCAGATGGGCGCGGCGCATATCTCGGCGACCGGCCTCGCCGTCATCCGCCGCCTGCTCGCCGGCGAGAAAGTGGCGCAGCCAGATAGCGGCCTCGCGCCGCGCGAGTGGCGCGAGCTGATGGCGACGCTCGGCCGCCAGGAATTCTAGGCTAGGTCGCCGTGACGTGATTGCGGAAGGCGACA
>DATAQP010000468.1:0-2854 GCA_036264595.1 Allostellaceae bacterium | reverse complement strand
CGCCATCTTCTGGGCTGAGGATGTTCTGGCGGACCAGCATGGCGCAATGCGCGGTCGAGCCGGCGATGTCCTCGGCATAGAGGCGTTTGTCGAAATCGATCGAGGCATTGATGCGCTCCATGATCTCGGCCAGGCCGCCGGCGAAGCGGCCGCCCCACAGGGTGTTCGCGGCGCCGGTATTCTGCGGATTGGTCATGCGATGAAACTGCCTATCGGTCTAAATGGTGCCGTCATACTGGCTCTGGTCCTCGCTCTGCCGGCGGCCGGCTGGGCCGCTTTGACCCTATCGCACCGGCTGATTGCGGATGACGGCGCGCCACCGTCGCTGCGCCAGTTTATCCCGACCAACCCGCCGCGGCCAGCGCCCGAGATCGTCTTTGCCGATGGCGCCGGAAAGCAGCTCAGTTTGGCGGATTTCCGCGGCCGAATCGTCCTCGTCAACCTATGGGCGACCTGGTGCGAGCCCTGCATCCGCGAGATGCCGTCGCTCGACCGGTTGCGGGCGGCGCTGCCGGGGGAGGATCTCGCCATCGTCCTGGTCTCGCAGGATCGCGGCGGCGACAAGGTGGTCGCGCCGTTCCTCGACAAGCTCGGCCTCGCCATCAAGACCTATCTCGACCCGAAAAGCACGGTCGGCCACGCCTTCGAGGTGCGCGGCCTGCCGACCAGCATCCTCATCGATCGCGACGGGCGCGAACTCGGCCGCGTCGAGGGCGCACTGGAATGGGACGGCGCCCCGGCGCAGGCCCTGCTGCGCTGGTATGTCGCACGCGGCGCCAAGCCGGAAGACGAGGTAGTGAAGACCTCGGCGCAGCGGTCGCGCTAGATTTCGCCGTTTCCGCACCGATCGACGATGGCCCCTTACTATGACGGCGGGAATAAGACAGCAATGCTGTGCTATCCAGTTATAGAATAGATATAGATATAGTGGACTAGAGTGGACTTGCATTTTTTCAGGTAAAATCGCCCCAGGGGCCGAATATCGGGAGCTCCTTATGGTTGCGCCGATCCTCGCCGTGGCAGGCGTGGATGCCCTCCGGCAACGCGTAGAGAACGGAACCATCTCTCGGGGAGGAAACCATGCCGCAACTCGTCGCTCTATCCCTCAGTATCGCCATTCTCGGCGCCGTCTGGGCGTATCTCGCCCTCGGACCGCTCAGCGGTTTCGTCCTGGTCTGGGCCGGTTTCATCGCCTGGGGTTGCTTCTTTCACAGCGGCGGCGATGACAAGGCGCTGGTCAAGACGATCGCCGGCACCGCCTACGGTGCGTTCATCGCCTGGATCGCGCTGCTCATCATCGTCAGCGTTCCCGCGGCGGCACCGCCTGTGGGCGCCGCCATCGTCGTCGGGGTGACGGTCTTCTTCCTGGTGATCGTGGCATCGGTCGAGCAGCTCTCGGCCGTTCCGGCGAACGTCTACGGCTACGCCGCGCTAGTCGGCTATTCGCTGCATCACAACCCAGCGGCGCCGGCGACCGGCCCGCTGCAGAACCTCACCGCGGCGAGCTTTGCCAACCCGCTGATCCTGCTCATCGCCTCGTTCGTCCTTGGCAGCATCTTCGGCTATCTATCGGGCCAGCTCGCCAAGACCCTCGGGAAGTCGGCGCCGGCCGCCGCCTAGGACCTGCGCTGGACCGGCGGAACCGGCAATCCGGCTCCGCCGGTCGACGACCGCGGCGGGGGAGGGGCGTCAGCCTCCCAGCACTTCGCGCAGCAAGCGCGCGCCGGCCTTGAGCCCTTCCTCATCGATGCCGTGGCCGAGGCCGGGGCGGGCGAGGGTCTCGACCGGGACTCCGGCGGCGGCGAGCATCCGCTCGGCCATCGCCAGCGCCTGGAACGGCACCACGGTGTCGGCATCGCCATGGACCAGCAGCACGCGCGGCTTGGCGCGGATCTCCGCCGCCAGCAACTCGGCGCCGACCAGCGCGCCGGAATAGCCGATTATGCCGGCGACCGGCCGGGCGCGGCGGAGGCCAACATAGAGCGACATCATGGTGCCCTGCGAGAAGCCGATGAGGGCGAGGTCCTTCTCGGCGAGGCCGCGCGACGCCAATGCCTCGTCGATGAAGGCGTCGAGGATGGGCGCCGCCGCCCGCACCCCGGCGAGGATGGTCTCGGGGCTGCGGTCCTGCAGGCTGAACCACTGGTAGCCATAGGGCGCCATGTCGCAGGGAAAGGGCGCGTTGGGCGAGACGAACTCGACATCGGGCAGCACGCGCGCCAGCACCGGTGCGAGGCCGATGAGATCGCTGCCGTCGGCGCCCAGCCCGTGCAGCAGGATGACGAGCCGGCGCGGCTTGCCGCCCGATTCGGGCTTGTGGATCGGGCCGCTGAGTTTCGGCAGCATGGTAGGTCCTTCCGGATGGGGGCGTCGGGGCGGCGGGATAGGCGCAGGGATAGCCGAAGCGGCGCCGTGCTGTCACCTCTCGATCTCGCGCGCCCGCATGTCGCGCCGGTGCCCTCGCTTTGCTATGCTGACGCCGCATCATGACCGGTCCTGCGCCAGCGCTCGTCACCCGCTTCGCCCCGAGCCCGACCGGTTATCTCCATCTCGGCCACGCCCATTCCGCCCTCGTCGCCTGGCGGCGGGCGCGCGAGGCCGGCGGGCGCTTCCTGCTCCGCCTCGAGGATATCGACGCGACGCGTTGCCGGCCCGACTACGCCGCGGCGGTGCTGACCGATCTCGCCTGGCTCGGCCTCGATTGGGACGGCGGGGTGCGGCGCCAATCGGAGCATTTCGCCGATTATCGCGCCGCGCTCGACCGCCTCGCGGCGCTCGATCTCATCTATCCCTGCTTCTGCACGCGTGCCGAGATCCAGGCCGAGATCGCGCGCGCCGGCAGCGCCCCGCATGG
>DATAQP010000447.1:0-6964 GCA_036264595.1 Allostellaceae bacterium | reverse complement strand
CGCGGCCGCGCTCGCGGGTCAGCGACATGCGATACTCGTAGCGGTCGGGCCGATAAAGCGCGTGGATATGCTCGACCGGCCGGCGCGCCGGGTCGTAGACGATTCGGTTGAGGCTGAGAAGCGGCGCGCCGACGCTGATCTCGAGATGGGCGGCGACGGTCGGGTCGGCGAGCCGCGCCCCCAGCGTCTGCTCGGCGCTCTCGGCGACGACGCCCGAACGCTCGAGCAGGGCGAGAAGCGGCGTCGAGGCGAGGTCCTTGCGGCCATAGGCGCGGCCGATCGGCTCGGGAACATGGGTGGTGAGATAGGAGAAGGGCACGCCCTCGTGGCGGCGCACCCGCACGGCGCGCTGGGCGCGCACGCCCTCGCCGAGGCCGAGCATGCGGCGTATGTCCTCCGGCGGCAGAACATAGCCGAACTCGAGCAGCTTGACCTCGGTATCGAGCCCCATGACCAGCAGGTTTTCCATCAGCCCGGCCATGTTGCCGGCCACCGGCTTGCCGGCGACGCGTCGCACGACGCGCGTGCCGAGGCCGCGTCGGCGCTCGACGAAACCGTCGGCGGCGAGATCGTCGAGGGCGCGCTTGATGGTGATGCGCGAGACGCCGAATTCTTCGGCGAGGCCCGGCTCGCCGGGCAGCAGACCCTCCGCGCCATAGGCGCCGGAGACGATCTTGTCGCGCAGCACAAGGTAGACCTGGTGATAGAGCGGCGTAGGCAGGCTGGCATCCATCTGCTCGCGCGAGGCCTCGCGGCGAATTGCCGCCGTTCCGCTGCGCATGCGCCTGACGCCGCCCTCCATGTCTTGACTCATAGCGTGCCGGATGAGCGGATGCTATATCTTTATGATGTTTGACCTCGAAGAGGTTTCGGAGGGAGCGGGATGGAACGATCGGACAAGACGGCGCGCGAGCTCTACCAGGCGATCAAGGAGAATCCGACGCGCAAGCGCTTCGGCTTCGGCAGCACGCCGGCGCTGATCAACATCGATCTGCAGAATTCCTATACGCGTGTCGGCGAATTCAGCACCGCCTACGAGACCGATCCCAAGCAGCTCGACTACGTCAACGCCCTCGCCGATGCGTTCCGCGCCAAGAACTGCCCGGTCGTGTGGACCTATGTCGCCTATATGGATTCCGGCGAGGATTGCGGTGTCTGGGGCACCCGCACCAACACGCCTGATTCGCTGCAGAACATCAAGGTCGATTCGCGCCGCTCCCAGCTCGACGACCGCCTGCGCGTCGATCGCAAGCGCGACATCATCGTCAACAAGCGGATGGCCTCGGCCTTCTTCGAGACCAATCTCGGCTCGCTCTTCACCTTCCACCGCATCGACACGGTCGTGGTGACGGGCGGCTCGACCTCGGGCTGCGTGCGCGCCACCGTGGTCGACAGCCTGTCGCGCAGCTTCCGCACCATCGTCCCCGAGGAATGCGTCGCCGACAAGCATGAGAGCCCGCATTTCGCCAATCTCTACGACATGGCGCTCAAATATGCCGACGTGATTCCGGTCGCCGAGGTGCTCGATTTCATGGGCAAATATCACCCGCTCAACGACTGAGGCGATCTCGTGAAGCGCGATCCCGGACTCTACGACTACCTGCGTTATGACCGGCGGCCGAAAATCACCTGGCCGAACGGCGCCAATCTGGCGTTCTGGCTGGCGCCCAATATCGAGTTCTACGAGCTCGCGCCGCCCGCCAATCCGATCCGCGCCGCCTGGTCGCGTCCGGCGCCCGACGTGCTCAACTATTCCTACCGCGATTACGGCAATCGCGTCGGCTTCTGGCGCATGCTCGACATCTTCGACCGAAGCGGCGTGCGCGGCAGCGTCTCGCTCAACGTCGCGGTCTGCCAGCATCATCCCGAGGTGATCGAGGCCTGCGCCGCGCGCGGCTGGGAGTTCTACTCCCACGGCACCTACAACACGCGCTACCTCTTCGAGATGTCGGAGGACCAGGAGCGCGCGCTCATCCAGGATTCAATCGACACGATCAAGCAGCATACCGGCCAGAAGCTCGACGGCTGGCTGGCCCCGGCGCTCACCTATACCGAGCGCACGCTCGACCTCATCGCCGAGATGGGGCTGACCTATTGCTGCGATCTTTTCCACGATGACCAGCCCTGCCCGGTCAAGACGCAGCGCGGCCGGCTCGCCAGCATCCCTTATTCGCTCGAGATGAACGACGCCATCGCGTTCAGCGTCAACGCGATGAACCCGCAGGAATATGGCGACATCATCAAGCGCCAGTTCGACCGGCTCTATGAGGAGGGCGCCGAATCGGGCACGGTGATGTGCATTCCGCTCCATCCCTATCTCATCGGCCAGCCCTACCGCATCCCCGCCTTCGCCGAGGCGCTCGCCTATATCACGCGGCACGACAAGGTCTGGCTCGCCACCGGCCGCGAGATCGCGCAGCATTTCCTTATCAATGATTTCGATGTCTTCGCGGCGGCCTCCGAGAACGTGGGAGAGGCGCCATGAGCGTCAAGCCTGATTATCTGGAGTATGCCAAGCGCCGCTACGGCATGGACCACGAGCGCTATGGCTGGTCGATGCTGCCGCGCCGCGCCAAGGTCAGCTGGCCGGGTGGCGCGCGGGTCGCGCTGCTGGTGGTGCCGGCGCTCGAGTGGTTCCCGCTCGACATGAAGGGCAAGCCCTTCAAGCCGCCCGGCGCGATGGTGACGGCCTATCCCGATCTGCGCCACTACACGCTGCGCGACTACGGCAACCGGGTCGGGATCTTCCGCATCATGAAGGCGCTCGACCGTTTCGGCATCCGCGCCTCGGTTTCGGTCAACGCGGCGGTCGCTGTCCGCCATCCCAGCCTCGTCAAATCCTGCGTCGAGCGCGGCTGGGAGGTGATGGCGAACGGTCTCGACATGGACCATCTGCATTTCGGCGGCCTGCCCCTGGCCGAGGAGCAGCGGCTGGTCGACGAGACGCTGTCCATCCTCCGCCGCGTCTCCGGCCAGAATGTGCGCGGCTGGCTGTCGCCGGCGCGCTCGGAATCCTTTGATACGCTCGATCTCATCCGTTCCGCCGGCATCGACTATGTCTGCGACTGGGTCAATGACGACATGCCCTTCGCGATGCAGACGGCGAGCGGCCCGCTCCACGCCATGCCGCTGCCCAACGAAATCGACGACCACACGATCCTGGTCCAGAGCCGCCATTCGGAAGAATCCTACACGCAGCAACTCTGCGACCAGTTCGACGTCCTGCACGAAGAGGCGGGGAGAGAGGGTGGCCGCATCCTGGCGCTCTCGCTGCATCCCTGGGTGATCGGCCAGCCCTATCGGATCGGCGCGCTGGAAAGCGCGCTCACCCACATCATGACCGGCAGGGATGTCTGGCCCGCGACCGCGTCGGAGATCCTCGACGCCTTCATTGCGCAAGCGAGGACAGCATAATGGCCGCAGCACCGCGTACCCTTCTCGACAAGATCTGGGAGCGTCATGCCGTCGTCGAGCGCGAGGACGGGCGGACGCTGCTCTATGTCGACCGCCACCTCATCCATGACGGCTCACGCCGGGCCTTCGAGGTGCTCGGCGAGCGTGGCTTGCCCGTCTCGCGGCCCGACCGCACGTTCGGCACGCCTGACCATTACGTGCCGACCACCAGCCGCGACATCGCTTCGATCGACGATGCGGATCGGCGGCAGATGGTCGAGGCGATCGGCCGCAACGCAGCGGCGCACGGCATTACCGTCTTCGGCCTCGACGATCCGCGCCAGGGCATCATCCATGTCGTCGGACCCGAGCAGGGCATCAGCCAGCCGGGCATGGTGCTGGTCTGCGGAGACAGCCACACCTCGACCAATGGCGCACTCGGCGCGCTCGCCTTCGGTATCGGCGCCTCCGAGGTCAGCCACGTCCTGGCGACCCAGACGCTGTGGCAGAGCAAGCCCAAGGCGATGCGCATCGCCGTCGAGGGACAACTCGTCGCCGGCGTCACGGCCAAGGACGTCATCCTCGCCATCATCGCCAAGATCGGCGCCGGCGGCGCGGTCGGCCATGCCGTCGAATATGTCGGCAGCGCCATACGCGGCCTCTCGATGGAGGGCCGCTTGACCGTCTGCAACATGTCGATCGAGGCGGGCGCCCGCGCCGGCATGATCGCGCCGGATGACGCCACCATCGCCTATCTCGAGGGCCGGCCCTACGCGCCCGAGGGTGCGCAATGGGAGCAGGCGGTCGCTCACTGGCGCAGCCTGCCGAGCGATCCCGGGGCGCGCTTCGACCGCGAGGTCGCGCTCGATGCCGCGGAGATCGTGCCGATGATGACCTGGGGCACCAGCCCCGAGGATGCCGCCGCCATCACCGGCCGAGTTCCCGATCCGGCCGCGATCGCCGATCCCGAGCGCCGCGCCGTCATGGTCAAGGCGCTCGACTATATGGGGCTTACGCCGGGCATGGCGCTCGACGGCATCAAGGTCGATCGCGTCTTCATCGGCTCCTGCACCAACAGCCGGATCGAGGATCTCCGCCTCGCCGCCAGCATCGCCAAGGGCCGCAAGGTGGCGCCGACCGTCCAGGCCATGGTGGTGCCAGGCTCCGGCCTGGTGAAGCGCCAGGCCGAGGAAGAGGGGCTCGACCGCATCTTCACCGAAGCCGGCTTCGAATGGCGCCATGCCGGCTGCTCGATGTGCGTCGGCATGAATGGCGACCTCGTCGCGCCGGGCGCGCGCAGCGCCTCGACCTCGAACCGCAATTTCGTCGGCCGCCAGGGCCCCGGCGCACGCACCCATCTGGTGAGCCCGGCGATGGCGGCCGCGGCGGCGGTCACCGGCGCCTTCACCGACGTCCGCCCGCTGCTGCAGGGCTGAGGAGGAGCAACCATGGAGCCCTTCACCCGCCTCGATGCCGTCGCCGCGCCGATGCCGGTGCCGAATGTCGACACCGACCAGATCATCCCGGCGCGCTTCCTGCGCAAATCGCGCAAGGACGGCTACGGCCAGTATCTCTTCCGCGATCTGCGCTTCGACGCCGACGGCAAGGAGAAATCGGATTTCGTGCTCAACGAGGCGCCCTATCGCGGGGCCCGCATCCTCGTCGCCGACAAGAATTTCGGCTGCGGCTCGTCGCGCGAGCACGCCGTCTACGCCCTGTGGGATTACGGCTTCCGCGCCGTCATCGCGCCGAGCTTCGGCGACATCTTCTTCGGCAATTCCTTCAAGAACGGCTTCCTGCCGATCGTCCTCCCGGTCGAGGCGACGGCGCAGCTGCGCGGCGCCATCCAGGCGAAGCCGGGCGCCCGCATCATCGTCGATCTCGCAGCCCAGCAGGTGATCGGCCCCGACGGCACGCGCCACCGCTTCGAGATCGATGCCTATCGCAAGGAATGCCTGCTCAAGGGTCTCGACGAGCTCGACTTCACCCTCGCCAAGCGCGCCGAGATCGCGGAATTCGAGCGCCGCCTCGCCGCGACGACGCCCTGGCTCTGAGGGGCGGCTCTGAGGGCGGCTCTGGGGGGCAACCTGGTCCTTTTTTGTCGTAGGAACGCCGCCGGTATCTTGGCTATCCTAGCGACGGTGCCGCTCGCGGCGCTCTTGGGATCGACAAGAGATAGGACGAGGGATGGAAGTACGGAAGCGCGTCGCGCTGGTCGGGACCGGTCATCGCGGATTCAACATGTGGGGCAAGGGCCTCGTTGCCGGCTATAGTCCCTGGGTCGAGCTGGTCGGGCTATGCGACCTCAACCGCCTGCGTGCCGAGCGCGTGCGCGACGCGATCGGCGTCGCCGCGCCGGTCTACACCGATTTCGCCGCGCTGCTGCGCGAGACGCGCCCCACCCTCGTCATCGTCTGCACGCGCGACAGCAATCATGACGACTACATCGTGGCGGCGCTCGAGGCGGGCGCCGACGTCATCACCGAGAAGCCGATGACGACCACGGTGGAGAAATGCCGGCGCATCCTCGATGCCGAGGCGCGCACCGGCCGCCGCGTCGACGTCTCGTTCAACTACCGCTATTCGCCGACCGCGGCGCGGATCAAGGAGCTGCTGCGCTCGGGCGTCATCGGCGAGGTCACCTCGGTCGATTTCCACTGGTATCTCGATACCCGCCACGGCGCCGATTATTTCCGCCGCTGGCATGCCAAGATGGAATATTCCGCCAGCCTCTTCGTGCACAAGGCGACGCATCATTTCGACCTGCTCAACTGGTATCTCGAAGCCGATCCTGCCTCGATCTCCGCCCTCGGCAGCCTGCGCAACTACGGCAAGAATGGGCCGTTCCGCGGCGAGCGCTGCCGCACCTGCCCGCATGCCGGCAAATGCCCGTATTATTTCGACGTCAGCAAGGATCCCCTGCTCGAGATGCTCTACGAGGATCCCTCGCGCGAGGACGGCTATGTGCGCGACGCCTGCGTCTTCCGCGAGGACATCGACATCTACGATACGATGAGCGCCGCGATACGCTATGAGAGCGGCGTCCAGGTCGCCTATTCGGTCAATTGCTACATGCCGATCGAGGGCTACCATCTTGCCTTCAATGGAAGCGGCGGCCGCATCGAGATCCGCCAATACGAGGATCAGCCCTGGGCGACCCCGCCGGCCGACGAGATCGTCGTGATGCGCAATTTCGGCGCCGTCGAGCGCATCTGGGTCAAGCAGGGCGAGGGCGGCCATTTCGGCGGCGACGACCGTCTGCGCGACCGACTGTTCAAGCCGGGCGTCGACAACGATCCGCTCGGCCAGCGCGCCGGCGCGCGGGCCGGAGCGGTCTCGGTGCTCTGTGGCCTCGCCGCGGTCGAAAGCGTGCGCCGCCGCCAGATGGTCTCGCTGCGCGACCTCTGGGGCGGCGCACTGCCGGGGTGATGATCACGCCTTCCCTTCCCTTCCCCTTGAGGAGAGGGAGGGGATCGGACGCTGCGTAGCTTGACTATATCTGTCGTCCCCGCGAAAGCGGGGACCCAGGACGAGCGCGTGACGCGCCCCCCTGGGCCCTCGCTTTCGCGAG
>DATAQP010000433.1:0-2873 GCA_036264595.1 Allostellaceae bacterium | reverse complement strand
CACAGCTCCTTCGGGTGCCAGACTTGCAGGAAGCCGACCAGGCAGGCCATCGAGATGAGCGAGGCACCGATATCGACGACCCATGGATTGATGTAGTTGGAGATGAGGAATTGCGGCACGGCGAAGGACACGCCGGTGACCAGGACCGCCGGCCAGATCTGCAGCATGCCGCGCCAGCCGGCAAAGGCGCAGATCAGCCAGAACGGCACGATCAGCGAGAAGAACGGCAATTGCCGCCCGACCATGGCGCCGAGAATATCGGGGTCGATGCCGGTGACGCTGGCGAGGCCGGCGATCGGCGTGCCGAGCGCGCCGAAGGCGACCGGCGCGGTATTGGCGATGAGCGACAGGCCCGAGGCGGCGAGCGGCGAGAAGCCGAGGCCGATGAGGATGGCGCCGGTGACGGCGACCGGCGTGCCGAATCCCGAGGCGCCCTCGAAGAAGGCGCCGAACGAGAAGGCGATGAGGAGCAGCTGCAGCCTTCGGTCGGTGGTGACGCCGCCGATCGTCGCCTGCAGCGTCTCGAAGGCGCCTTTGGCGACCGTCAGCCGGTAGAGGAAGATGACGTTGAGGACGATCCAGCCGATCGGGAAGAAACCGGTCACCGCGCCGAGGATGGTGGCACGGATCGACATGCCGGCTGGCATGGTGAAGATGGCGATCGCCACCAGATTGGCGACGATGAGCGCGACGATTGCGGCGATATGCGCCTTGACCTTGCCCGAGGCGATGAGCGTGAGCAGCGTGACGACCGGCAGTGCCGCCGCGATGGTCGACAATACGCTATTGTTGAATGGATCGTAGACGTGGTTCCACATAGCCGCTCCTCCCCCTGTCGCAGTGCCCGCCTTTTTTCTTGGCTTTTCGCCAAACGCCTAGGTTGAACTGGATCGACAATCGGCCACCTTGTCAAGGTTCGCGCCGATCACGGGATCGTCATAGTCATAGGAGATAAGCATCGACATGGCTGGCATGAAGAAGGACGAGATCGCGGAGTTCTTCCGCCGGCTCGCGGCGACGCGGCCGGCGCCGAAGACCGAGCTCGACTACGCCAACCCCTATACGCTTTTGGTCGCCGTGGTGCTCTCGGCGCAGGCCACCGATGTCGGCGTCAACAAGGCGACCAAGCCGCTCTTCGCCAAGGTCGACACGCCGCAGAACATGCTGGCGCTCGGCGAGGCCAGGCTCATCGACTACATCAAGTCGATCGGCCTCTACCGCACCAAGGCGCGCAACGTCATGACGCTGAGCGCGCTGCTCGTCGAGCGGCATGGCGGCAAGGTGCCGCGCGAGCGCGCGGCGCTCGAGGCGCTGCCCGGCGTCGGCCGCAAGACCGCGAGCGTCGTCCTCAACGTCGCCTTCGGCGAGAAGACGATCGCCGTCGACACCCACATCTTCCGCGTCGCCAACCGCACCGGCCTCGCCGCCGGCAAGACGCCGCTCGAGGTCGAGCTCGGCCTCGAGAAGCGCGTGCCCGAGCCCTACGAGCGGCACGCCCATCACTGGCTCATCCTGCACGGCCGCTATGTCTGCAAGGCGCGCAAGCCCGACTGCCCGAGCTGCGTCGTCAACGATCTTTGCCGCTACAAGGCGAAGACGACGATGACGTAGCCGAGGCGCCACGACCGAAGCGCCAAGTCCCCGCCCGAGACGATTAATCGTAGGGGCCGGCCTTGCGCCGGCTCCCGGCGAAGCTCCGCTTCGCCTGACGCCGTCAGCGGTTTCGCAGAAACCGCGAGAGGCCCGCGGGCGGGGACGAGCCCCGCCCCTACGACGAAACGACGGAAGCGAATCCGCCTCAGCTACGCAGCGGCTCGAAATTAACCGCGGCGGGGGCCGGGGCGCTCGCCGTGACGCCGCTCGCCGGCTCGTTGGCCGCCATGACCTGGATGTCGCCGGCGAGCTGGCCGCCGGCCTCGATCTCGATCTGGGCGTAGCGCACCGTGCCGATGACCTTGCCGGTCGAGCGGATGAGCAGCTTCTTGCGCACCGTCAGCGTGCCCTCGAAACGGCCGCGGATTTCGGCCTCCTCGATCGAGGCGGAGCCCTTGAAGAGGCCGCTCTCGGCGATGTCGATGTCGCGGCAATTGGCGAGGTTGGCCTCGACGCTGCCCTCGACGACGAGGCGGTCGCACGAGGTGATCTCGCCCGACAGCGCGATCTCGCGGCCGACGATGAGCTTGCGGTGCTCGGTTTCGCTGCGCCGCGTCGGAGTCGCCGGCGCGGCCGCCTGGGTTGGGGTCGGGCGCGGCATCTCGATTCCCGGCCGCACCGTGTCGGTCGGGCGCGGTGGTTGCGTCGGGAGTACCGGGGCCTTGCCCGAGCTCATCCCCATACCGGGCCGTGAAGCGGGTTTCCCCGAAAGACCCAATTCGTCATTTGTTTCCATGATCGGTTTTTCGTCCTCCAGCTCGGTCTTCTTGCGACGAAACATGTCTCGACACCTTTTTATTTGAGTGGTGCGATGAATGAGCGACTTTTTGTCCCTGCTGCGTGGGGCAAAAGAGTGACATTATGCGTCGGTCGCGGGCGACATGCCTAGCACCGGCCGGGGGATGCTAGCACATCTTCATGCGATATCGTAGCCGCTCGACGAGATGCAGCATGAACAGCGCGGCGATCAGCGGCGCCGCCAGATTGACGAGCGGCAGGGTGAGCAGAAAGGCGATTGCCGCCCCGCCGGCGACGAGACGCAGCCGATGCGCCCGCCACAACAGCCGGACCTCGCCGGCGTCGAGGCGGCGGAGCGCGACGAGCTCGAAATACTCGCGCCCGAGCAGCCAGCCGTTGAGCGCGTAGAAGAGGACGAGATTGAGCCCGGGCAGCAGCAAATAGGCCGGCAGCGCCAGCAGGTTGAGGGCGATGCCGAGCAG
>DATAQP010000417.1:0-13560 GCA_036264595.1 Allostellaceae bacterium | reverse complement strand
CGGCACCGTGCTCTGGCTCGTTCTGGTCGCCTTCGTTGGCTTCGGGATGTTCAAGGTGAAATACGAGGTGATGGACCTCGAGGACGAGCTGGCGCGCACCAACCGCGCCATCGTCGCCGATCAGGACGCCATCCACGTGCTCAAGGCCGAATGGGCGTATCTCAGCCAGCCGAGCCGCCTTGCCGAGCTGAGCAAGCGCCATCTCGACCTCGTCCCGCTCGGCACCGCGCAGCTCGGGCAGATCAACGCCATCCCGCTGCGTCCGACCGCCGTGCCGCTCGCCGGCGCCGCGCCGGCGACGCCCGCCCCGCCGGCACCGCCCATGCCCGCCAGCAAGCCGCCGATCGCCAAGCCGCTCGTCGCCACCACCAGCCTGGCCACCACGACCGTGGCGAACGCCAAGATGAGGATCGAGCCATGAAGGCGACCCGTCACGACTACGACGACAATCCCTGTAAGCCGCGCCACTTCAAGCCGCCGCCCTGCGCGCCAGTCGCGCTCGACGAGCCGGCGGCGCAGCAGACGCTCGAGATCGGCCGGACGCGCCTGCTCGTCACCGCCGGGCTCTTCGCCGTCGCCTTCGCCGTCATCGCGCTGCGTCTCGTCGACGTCACCATGCTCAAGCCGACCGGCGAGACCCGCCTCGCCCGCAATCACGTCGCCGGCAAGATCGAGGCGAGCCGCGCCGACATCGTCGATCGCAACGGCGTCCTGCTGGCGACCACGCTGGCCAGCCCGTCGCTCTTCGCCAACCCGAAGCAGATCCTCGACGCCCGCGAGGCGACCAAGAAGCTCATCGGCGTGCTGCCCGATCTCAGCGAGTCGGAGGTTCTCGCCAAGCTGACCTCGGACCGCAGCTTCGTCTGGCTCAAGCGCCACCTGACGCCGCGCCAGCAATTCGAGGTCAACCGCCTCGGCGTGCCCGGCTTCGGCTTCGAGCGCGAGGAGCGCCGCGTCTATCCCGACGGCAACCTGATCTCGCATGTCATCGGTTATGCCGGCATCGACAACAAGGGTCTCGCCGGCATCGAGCGCGGCTTCGACGACATATTGAAGGAGCGCAAGGAGCCGCTGCAGCTCTCGATCGATTTGCGCCTGCAGCACATCATGCATGAGGAGCTGACCCGCGGCGTGCAGGACTTCACCGCTATCGGCGGCGCCGGCATCGTCATGGATGTGCGCACCGGCGAGGTGCTGGCGCTCGTCTCGCTGCCCGATTTCGACCCCAACAAGTCGAGCACCGCGACGCCGGAGACGACGTTCAACCGGGTGACGCTCGGCACTTACGAGATGGGGTCTATCTTCAAGACCTTCACCGCGGCGATGGCGCTCGACGCCCACACCACGACGCTGGCCGGCGGCTATGATGCGAGCCATCCGATCACGGTCGGTCGCTTCGTCATCCATGACTACCATGATCTGCATCGCTGGCTCAGCGTGCCGGAGATCTTCGAGTACTCCTCGAATATCGGTGCCGCGCGCATGGCGATGGATGCCGGCAGCGATCGCTTCAAGGAGTTCCTCGGCCGGCTCGGCCTGCTGCACGCCCCGGCCTTCGAGATCCCCGAGATCGGCGCCCCGCTGGTGCCCTCGCCCTGGCGCGAGGTCAGCACGATGACCGTCGCTTTCGGCCACGGCATCTCGGTCAGCCCGCTGCAGGTCGCCATCGCGGCGAGCGCCGTCGTCAATGGGGGCATCCTGCACCAGGCGACGATCGTCAAGCCGCCACAGGGCTATGTGCCGTCCGGCCAGCAGGTGATGTCGGCACGCACCTCGGAAGACATGCGCCGGCTGATGCGCCTCGTCGTCGAGCAGGGCACCGGCAAGGACGCGGCGGCGCCGGGCTATCTCGTCGGCGGCAAGACCGGCACGGCAGAGAAGGTCAGCGGCAAGGGCTACGCCCACAAGGCGCTGCTCTCGTCCTTCCTCGGTGCCTTCCCGATCAACAATCCGCACTACCTTGTTCTCGCCATCATCGACGAGCCGCATGGCAACGCCAAGAGCCACGGCTTCGCCACCGGCGGCTGGACGGCGGCGCCGGTGGTCGGCAAGGCGGTCGCCCGCATGGCCCCGCTGCTCGGCGTCGATCCGATCGACGAGAGCGCGCCGGAGATCCGCCGCGCGCTGGTCATCGACATGCCCGGAGGTTCGATAAAGAAGATTGCGGCTAACTGAGCTGATGGACCCCGAACTGCTCTCTGCGGCGGCACCGGCCGGCGGCTCAGGGGGGAGTCCGAGTCCCGAGATCTCAGGCCTGACCGCGGATTCCCGCGAGGTGCGTCCCGGCTACCTCTTCGCCGCGCTGCCCGGCGTCAAGCTCGATGGCCGCCGCTTCATCGATGACGCGGTGGCGCGCGGGGCCGTCGCCGTCCTGACCGGCGATGCCAGCGGCCTCGACGCGTTGCGCAGCGGCGAGACGCCGGTCGCCGTTGTTACCGACGCCAATCCGCGCCGCCGCCTCGCCCTGATGGCGGCACGCTTCCACGCGCCGCAGCCGCACACCATCGCGGCCATCACCGGCACCAGCGGCAAGACCTCGGTCGCGGCTTTCGCCCGCCAGCTCTGGCAGCGCATGGGCCACAAGGCGGCGAGCGTCGGCACGCTCGGCATCGTCGCGGCCGACTTCATCCGCGCCGGCGCCCTCACCACCCCCGACCCGGTAACGCTCCACCGCGAGCTCGCCGCGCTGGCGCGCGCCGGCATCGATCATGTCGCCCTCGAAGCGTCGAGCCACGGGCTCGACCAGTTCCGCCTCGATGGTCTCGCCGTCTCGATCGGCGTCTTCACCAATCTCTCGCATGACCATCTCGACTATCACCCGACGATGGCGGCCTATCTCGCGGCAAAGACGCGGCTCTTCGCCGAGCTCATGCCGAGCGACGCCACCGCCGTGCTCAATGCCGACGTCCCGGAATTCGCGTCGCTCGCCGCGATCTGCCGCCGGCGCGGCCACACCATTCTCTCCTATGGCCGCGCCGAGAGCGCCGATCTGCGCATCGTCGCGACTGCGTTCCGCAACGGCCAGCTCGCTCTCTCGCTACGCATCTTCGGCGCCGAGGCGACGGTTGCGCTGCGCCGTCTCGCCGGCGATTTCCAGGCGATGAACGCGATGGCGGCCTATGGCGTCGCCCTCGCCTCCGGCGGCCGCGCCGATCTCCTGCTCGACGCGCTCGCCGAGCTCGACAGCGTTCCCGGCCGCATGCAGCGCGTCGCCGCCCACGCCAACGGCGCGCCGATCTATGTCGACTACGCCCACAAGCCCGATGCGCTGCAGACCGTGCTGAACGCGTTGCGCCCGCATGTCGCGGGCAAGCTCGTCGTCGTCTTCGGCTGCGGCGGCGATCGCGATGCCGCCAAGCGGCCGCTGATGGGAGAGATCGCCCATCGCCTTGCCGATCGCGTCATCGTCACCGACGACAACCCGCGCAGCGAGCAGCCCGCGCTGATCCGCGCCGCCATCCTCGCCGCCTGTCCCGGCGCCAGCGAGATCGGCGACCGCCGCGCCGCCATCCGCGCCGCCATCGCAGGGCTCGCGCCGAACGATCTGCTGGTCATCGCCGGCAAGGGCCATGAGAGTGGCCAGATCGTGGGCAAGACCGTGCATCCCTTCGACGACGCCACCGTCGCGCGCGAGATCGTCGCCGAATTGGCGGGGACGACGCCATGACGGCGCTGTGGACCGCCAGCGACCTCGTCGCCGCCACCGGCGGCACGCCGAGCCGCGACTTCGCCGCGACAGGCGTCTCGATCGACAGCCGCACGATCACGGCGGGCGATCTCTTCATTGCCTTGCAGGGTCCGAATTTCGACGGCCATGCCTTCGTCGTCGACGCGCTTGCCAAGGGCGCAGCCGGCGCGCTCGTCGCCCAGGTACCGGCCGGCCTCGCCGCCGATGCGCCGCTCCTCGTCGTCGCCGACACGCTGGAAGGGCTGACCGCGCTCGGCCACGCGGCGCGACGGCGCAGCCACGCCAAGATCGTCGCCGTCACCGGCAGCGTCGGCAAGACCGGCACCAAGGAGGCGCTCCGCCTCGCATTGGCCAGCCAAGGCCTGACCCACGCCTCGGTCGGCAGCTTCAACAATCAATGGGGCGTGCCGCTGTCGCTGGCGCGCATGCCCCGCGAGGCAGATTTCGGCGTTTTCGAGCTCGGCATGAACCATGCCGGCGAGCTCGCCGAGCTGAGCCGGCTGGCACGCCCGCATGTCGGCCTCATCACCACGATCGAGCCCGCTCATCTCGGTTTTTTCGCCTCGCTCGAGGCCATCGCCGACGCCAAGGCCGAGATCTTCGATGGCATAGAGCCGGGCGGCGCCGCCGTGCTCAATCGCGACAATCCCTTCTTCGCCCGCCTGGCGAAGGCGGCCCGCCGGCGCGGCATCAGCCGGACCATCGATTTCGGCGAGCACGCCCAGGCGGCGATCCGGCTGCTCGATTGCCGGCTCGGCGAGGCCGCCAGCGCAGTCACTGCCTCGGTGATGGGCGAGGTGCTCGACTGCACCATCGCGCTGCCCGGCCGGCATTGGGTGATGAACAGCCTCGCCGTGCTCGGCGCCGTCAAGGCGGTGGGCGGCGATGTCGGCGCCGCTGCCGCCACCTTCGCCCAGCTCACCGGCCTGCCCGGCCGCGGCCGGCGGCACACCATCGCGCTGCAAGGCGGCAGCTTCGATCTCATCGACGAGAGCTACAATGCGAGCCCGGCGGCGGTGCGCGCGGCGATCGCCGTGCTCGGCGCCGCCGATATCGCGCTCGGCGGACGGCGCATTGCGGTGCTCGGCGACATGCGCGAGCTCGGGTCGGAATCCGCTCGCTTGCACGCCGAGCTCGTCGATCCGCTCGTCAAAGCCAAGATCGGCCTCGTCTATACGGTGGGTGACGACATGGCGCGGCTGCACGCCGCCCTGCCCGAGCGGATGCGCGGCACCCATTGCGCCACCACCGCCGAGATGGCGCCGATCATCGCTGCGGCGCTGCTGCCCGGCGATGTCGTCACCGTCAAGGGCTCGCTCAGCGTGCGGATGGCAGTCATCGTCAAGCATCTCCTCGCCGGCGCCCCGGCGCCGACCGCCTCCTGCGCGGCCGCGAGGTAGACCATGCTCTTTCATCTCCTCACCCCGCTGGCGGATCAGTTCACGCCGTTCAACCTCTTCCGCTACATCACCTTTCGCTCGGGCGGCGCGGTGGTGACGGCGCTCGTCATCGCCTTAATGGCAGGGCCGCGCGTTATCGCCTGGCTCAAATCGAAGCAGGCGGAGGGCCAGCCGATCCGCCTCGACGGTCCGGAGAGCCATCTCATCCGCAAGAAGGGGACGCCGACGATGGGCGGCTTCCTCATCCTGCTCGCCGTCACCGTCTCGACCCTGCTCTGGGCCGATCTTACCAACGGCTATGTCTGGGTCGTCCTCTTCGTCACCGTGAGCTTCGGCGGCATCGGCTTCTTCGACGACTACAAGAAGCTGACCAAGCGCTCGTCGAGCGGCCTGTCCGGCCGTTTCAAGCTGCTCGCCGAAATCGTCGTCTCGGCGATCGCCGCCATCCTCATCATGCGCATGACGCGCGACCCGCTCGCCACCACCCTGGCGGTGCCCTTCTTCAAGAATTTGCTGATCCCCTTCGGCAGCTTCTTCATCGCCCTCAACGTCTTCGTGATCGTCGGCGCATCGAACTCGGTCAACCTGACCGACGGGCTCGACGGGCTTGCAATCGTGCCTGCGATGCTCGCCGCCGGCAGCTTCGCCGTCATCGCCTACCTCGTCAGCAATGTAAGATTCGCCGACTATTTGCAGCTCAACCATGTGCCGGGCGCCGGCGAGCTCACCGTGTTCTGCGGCGCCATGGTCGGTGCCGGTCTCGGCTTCCTGTGGTTCAACGCGCCACCGGCCATGGTGTTCATGGGCGATACCGGCTCGCTGTCGATCGGCGGCGCGCTCGGCGCCATCAGCGTCATCACCAAGCACGAGATCGTTCTCGCCATCATCGGCGGCCTCTTCGTGCTGGAGACCGTCTCGGTCATCGTCCAGGTGGCGAGCTTCAAGCTGACCGGCCGCCGCGTCTTCCGCATGGCGCCGCTGCACCACCATTTCGAGAAGAAGGGCTGGCAGGAGCCGACCATCGTCATCCGTTTCTGGATCATCGCCTCGATCCTCGCGCTCGCCGGTCTGGCGACGCTGAAATTGCGGTGAGGCCGGCGATGAACCCAGCCACGATCCCTGGGACGATTGACGTGACCTGCTTCAACGGCATCCCGGTCGGCGTTCTCGGCCTCGCCAAGTCCGGCCTCGCCGCGGCCCAGGCGCTGGAGCGCGGCGGCGCCGCGGTGATGGCGTGGGACGACAACGCCACCCGGCGCGACGCCGCGGCCGCCGCCGGCATTCCCATCGTCGATCTGCGCAGCGCCGATCTCGGCGAGATGCCGTCGCTCGTCCTCTCGCCCGGCATCCCGCACACTCATCCGGCGCCGCATCCGGTGGTGGCGCGGGCGCGCGCGGCCGGCGCCGAGATCATCGGCGACATCGAGCTACTCGCCCGCACCCAGCGCGACGCCGCCTATATCGGCATCACCGGCACCAACGGCAAATCGACGACCACCGCGCTGATCGGCCACATCCTGGCCCTCGCTGGCCGCAAAATCGCGGTCGGCGGCAATCTCGGCACCCCCGCCCTTTCGCTCGAGCCGCTCGGTAGCGGCGCGCTCTATGTCCTCGAGATGAGTTCCTACCAACTCGAGCTGACCTTCTCGGTCGCCTTCGACGTCGCCGTGCTGCTCAACATCACGCCCGACCATCTCAACCGTCATGGCGGCATGGACGGCTACGTCGCCGCCAAGAAGCTCGTCTTCCACCGCCAGACGAGGCCGCGCGCCGCCGTCATCGGCGTCGACGACGCGATCTCGGCCGCCATCCATCGCGATCTTGCGGCGTCCGGCGAGCAGATCGTCGTGCCGATTTCGGCGGAGCGCGCGGTCAGCGGCGGTGTCTATGCCGCCGGCGGCTGGCTCGTCGACGACATGGCGGGCGAAGCCGCGCCGGTCGTCGAGATGGCCGGGCTGGCGCGGCTGCCGGGCACGCATAACTGGCAGAACGCCGCCGCCGCCTATGCCGCCACCCGCCATATCGGCGTCTCCCGCGAGGTCGTCACCGCCTCGCTCCATTCCTTCCCGGGCCTGGCCCACCGCCAGGAGCTCATCGCGACAATCGACGGGGTTCGTTACGTCAATGATTCCAAAGCCACCAATGCCGATGCGTCCGCCAAGGCGCTGGCTTGCTACGAAGCTATCTACTGGATCGCCGGCGGGCTGGCCAAAGAAGGCGGCATCGTCTCGCTTTCCCCATACCACGGCCGGATCCGCCACGCCTTCCTCATCGGTGAAGCGGCGCCCGCTTTCGCCGATACCCTCGGAAGCAAGGTTCCTCATAGCCGCTGCGGCGAGCTCGCGGCGGCAGTGACGGCGGCGCACGATCTCGCCCGGCAGGAGGGGCGCGACGGCGCCGTGGTGCTGCTCTCGCCGGCCGCCGCCTCGTTCGACCAGTTCGCCAATTTCGAGGCGCGCGGCGACACCTTCCGCCGCCTCGTCGAGGCGTTGCCCGGGAGGCGCGCATGAGCTTCGCCCGGACCGATCAGAGCCCGGTCGCCCGCTGGTGGTGGACGATCGACCGCTGGACCCTGCTGGCGCTCGCCGTGCTCATCGGCTTCGGCGCGGTGCTGACGATGGCGGCGAGCCCGGCCGTCGCCGAGCGCATCGGCCTCGATGGCATGCATTTCGTCCGCCGCCAGCTCGCTTTGCTGCCGGTCGCCATCCTCCTCATGTTCCTGATCTCGCTGCAGAGTCCCAAGACGATCCGCCGCATCGCCGTCGTCGGCTTCCTGATCGCCGTCGCGCTCGTCGCCATGACCTTCATCGCCGGCGTCGAGATCAAGGGGGCGCGGCGCTGGATCAACCTGCCCGGCCTGTCGCTGCAGCCCTCGGAATTCGTCAAGCCGACCTTCGCCGTGGTCACCGGCTGGCTCCTCGCGGAAGGCAAGCTGCGCCCCGAGTTCCCCGGCCCGCTGATCGCCACCTTCCTCTACGCCATCGTCGTCGGCCTGCTCGTCAAGCAGCCCGATCTCGGCATGGCGGTCGTCATCTCGGCGGTGTGGTTCGCCCAGTTCTTCCTCGCCGGGCTGCGCCTCTACTGGGTCGCGGTCGGGTTGGCGAGCGGCATCGTCGGGCTGATCGGCGCCTATGCCTTCCTACCGCACGTCACCAGCCGGATCGACCGCTTTCTCGATCCGGCGAGCGGCGACAGCTACCAGGTCGACCGCTCGATCGAGGCCTTCATGAATGGCGGCCTCTGGGGCAAGGGTCCGGGCGAGGGCACGGTCAAGGAGTTCCTGCCCGACGCGCATGCCGATTTCGTCTTTGCCGTCGCCGGCGAGGAGCTCGGCCTGGTCGCCTGCATCATCATCGTGCTGCTCTTCGGTTTCATCGTGCTGCGCGGCTTCTCGCGCGTCTTCCAGGAGAACAATCTCTTCATCGTCCTCTCGGCCACCGGCCTCTTCGTCCAGTTCGGCCTGCAGGCGATCATCAACATGGCCTCGAGCCTGCATCTCATGCCGACCAAGGGCATGACCCTGCCGTTCCTCTCCTATGGCGGCTCGTCGCTGCTCGCGCTCGGCCTCGGCATGGGGATGGCGTTGGCGCTGACGCGGCGCCGCTTCGGCGGAGTCGACGGCTGATGGGCACCTTGGCCAAACGCGCTCCCATCGTGCTCGCCGCCGGCGGCACGGGCGGGCACATGTTCCCGGCCGAGGCGCTGGCCGCCGAGCTGGTGGCGCGCGGCCGCGCCGTCGCCCTCGTCACCGACCGCCGCGGCCAGAGCTTCGGCGACCGCGTGCCTGGCGTCGCTACCCACCGCATCCGCGCCGGCCGCTTCGACGCCGGTCTCCTCGGCAAGGTCGTCGGCATCGCCGAGCTGATCCTCGGTATCGCCCAGGCGGCGATCAAGCTGCGCGCCCTCGCGCCTGCCGCGGTAATCGGCTTCGGCGGCTATCCCTCGGTGCCGACCGTGCTCGCCGCCGCGCGGCTCGGCATCCCGAGCCTCATCCACGAACAGAACGCCTTGCTCGGCCGCGCCAACCGCTTCCTCGCGCCGCGCGTCCGCCGCATCGCCCTGAGCTTCGCCGCTACTGCCGGGCTCGCCCCGGCGGAGCGCGCACGCGCCAGCGAGACCGGCAATCCGGTGCGTCCCGCCATCGCCGCGCAGCGCGAGCGCGCCTATGCCGCGCCGACCGCCGACGGCGCCATCGAGCTCGTCGTCACCGGTGGCAGCCAGGGCGCGCGGATCTTCAGCGAGATCACGCCGGCGGCGCTCAGCCGCCTGCCGGCGCCGCTGCGCGCGCGGCTGCGCCTCAGCCAGCAGGTGCGGCCGGAGGATCTCGCCGCGGTACGCGCCGCCTATGCCGCGAGCGGCGTTGCCGCCGAGCTCGCCAGCTTCTTCGAGGACGTGCCGGCGCGCCTCGCCCGCGCCCAGCTCGTCATCGCGCGCGCCGGCGCCTCGACCGTCGCCGAGCTCACGACAGTCGGCCGCCCGGCCCTGCTCATCCCCTATCCGCATGCCGCCGACGACCACCAGAGCGCCAATGCGCGCGCCTTCGCTGCCTCAGGTGCCGGCTGGACGATGGCGCAGCCCGATTTCACCGCCGACAATCTTGCCCGCTTCCTCACCGAGACCCTCGCCGCGCCCGAACGCCTCGCCGGGGCCGCCGCGGCGGCGAAGGCGCTCGGCCGCCCGCTGGCGGCGCGCAGCCTCGCCGATCTCGTCCTCGCGACGATCGGCGCCAACGGCGATCACCCAACAGTGACGGAGGATGCGGCATGAGAGCGCTGCCCCTCTCGATCGGCACCATGCATTTCGTCGGCATCGGCGGCATCGGCATGAGCGGCATCGCCGAGATCCTGCACAATCTCGGCTATCAAGTGCAGGGCAGCGACCTCGCCGACAACGCCAATGTGCGGCGCCTCGCCGGACTCGGCATAGCCGTGCATATCGGCCACCGCGCCGAAAATCTCGGCGGCGCGCAGGTCGTCGTCATCTCGTCGGCGGTCAAGCGCGACAATCCCGAGGTGCAGGCGGCGCGCGCCCGCCTCATTCCCGTCGTCCGCCGCGCCGAGATGCTCGGCGAGCTGATGCGCCTGAAATGGTCGATCGCCATCGCCGGAACGCATGGCAAGACGACGACGACCTCGATGGTCGGCGCCCTGCTCGACACCGCGCAGCTCGATCCGACGGTGATCAATGGCGGCATCATCAACGCCTACGGCACCAATGCGCGGCTCGGCTCCGGCGACTGGATGGTGGTCGAGGCCGATGAGAGCGACGGCACCTTCGTCAAGCTGCCGGCGACCATCGCCGTGGTTACCAATATCGATCCCGAGCATCTCGATTTCTACGGCAATTTCGAGGCGGTGCAGCAGGCCTTCGAGACCTTCGTCAGCAACATCCCGTTCTACGGTTTCGCCGCGCTCTGCATCGATCATCCGGTCGTCCAGTCGATGATCCCGCGCGTCGCCGAGCGCCGCATCGTCACCTACGGCATGAGCCCGCAGGCCGATATACGCGCCACCAACATCGTCATCGACCGCGCCGGGGCGCGCTATGACGTGACCATTGCCGACCGCCTCAACGAGACGAGCCGGACGATCGCCGGCATCACCCTGCCGATGTTCGGCCAGCACAACGTGCAGAACTCGCTCGCCGTCATCGCCATCGCCGAGGAGATGGGGCTCGGCGAGGAGGTCGTGCGCGAGGCGCTCGGCAAGTTCAAGGGCGTCAAGCGTCGCTTCACCAAGACAGGCGAATCGAACGGCGTCACGGTGATCGACGATTACGGCCATCATCCGGTCGAGATCGCCGCCGTGCTGCGCGCCGCACGCAGCGCGACCGGCAACAACGTCATCGCCGTCGTGCAGCCGCACCGCTTCACCCGGCTGCGCGATCTCTTCGACGATTTCTGCACCTGCTTCAATGACGCCGACATGGTCCTCGTCGCCGATGTCTATGCCGCCGGCGAGACGCCGATCGAGGGCGCCACGCGCGACGCACTGGTCGCCGGCATGCGCGCGCGCGGCCATCGCAACGTGCAGGCACTGCCCGATCCCAAGGATCTGGCGCCGCTCGTCCACGAGCTGGCGCGGCCGGGCGATTTCGTCGTCTGCCTGGGCGCCGGCTCGATCACCAACTGGGCGCAGAGCCTGCCGGCCGAGCTCGACCGCCTCGCCGGAAGCGGGCCGGAAGCGGCGGGAGCGCGCGCATGATGGCGGCACGTCGAGTGAGCGACCGCCTCATCGACCGTCTGCCGCCGGTGCGCGGCCGGCTGACCGCCGATGCGCCGCTCGCTCCGACCACCTGGTTCCGCGTCGGCGGCGTGGCGGAGATCCTCTTCCGTCCGGCCGACGAGGCCGACCTCGCCGAGTTCCTCGCCCACCGGCCGCAAGACGTACCGGTCACCGTGCTCGGCGTCGCCTCGAACCTGCTGGTGCGCGACGGCGGCATCCCCGGCATCGTCATCCGCCTGGGTCGCGGCTTCGTCGCCGTCACTACCGAAGGCGAGACGGTGAAGGCCGGCGCCGGCGCGCTCGACCTCAATATCGCCGTTACCTGCCGCGACGCACGAATCGCCGGCCTCGAATTCCTCTCCGGCATTCCCGGCACGCTCGGCGGCGCGCTGCGCATGAATGCCGGCGCCTATGGGCGCGAGACCAAGGACGTGCTGCGCGGCGCCGTCGCGCTCGACGGCAAGGGCCGCCGCCACGTCGTCACCGCCGGCGCGCTCGACCTCTCCTATCGCCACTGCGCGGCACCGGCGAGTTGGATCTTCATCGCCGCCGAGCTCGTCGGCAGCGTCGGCGATCCGGCGGAGATCGGCCGCCGCATGGACGAGATCCGCGCCGCGCGCGAGGCCAGCCAGCCGATCCGCGCCCGCACGGGCGGCTCGACCTTCGCCAACCCGCCAGGCCACAAGGCGTGGGAGCTGATCGACCGCGCCGGTTGTCGCGGCCTGACGCGCGGCGGCGCCCAAATCTCCGAGAAGCATGCCAATTTCCTGATCAATACCGGCAACGCGACGGCCGCCGATCTCGAGGGCCTCGGCGAGGAGGTGCGGCGCCGCGTCTTCGAGACATCAGGGATCGTCCTCGAATGGGAGATCAAGCGCGTCGGCCGGCCGCTGCCGGGTCTAGGCGAGGCGGTGCCGTCATGAAGCGCGTCGCCGTGCTGATGGGCGGCTGGTCCGCCGAGCGCGAGGTCTCGCTGTCGAGCGGCCAGGAATGCGCCGCGGCCCTGAGGACGCTGGGCTACGACGTGCGCACGATCGAGGTGACGCGCGATCTCGGTGCCCTGATGGCGGCGCTGACGCCGCGCCCCGACGTCGTCTTCAACGCGCTGCACGGGCGCGGCGGCGAAGACGGCACGATCCAGGGCGTGCTCGAGGTGCTGCAGATTCCCTACACCCATTCCGGCGTTCTCGCCTCGGCCGTCGCCATGGACAAGCCGATGGCGAAGGCGGTCTTCGCCCGTGCCGGCCTGCCGCTCGCCGAGGGCATGGTAGTGCCGCGCGAGAGCCTCGGCGTCGCCGATCCGCTGCCCGCGCCCTTCGTCGTCAAGCCGACCAACGAGGGCTCCAGCGTCGGCGTGCGCATCGTCCGCCCGGGCGACAATTTGTGGCGCGAGGAGGCGGCGCGCTGGCCTTTCGCCGAGGCGCTCGTCGAGCGCTTCATCGCCGGCCGCGAGATCACCGTCGCGGTGATGCAGGACCGCGCGCTCGGCGTCTGCGAGATCGTGCCGCGCGGCAGCTTCTACGATTACACGGCGAAATATGCCACCGGCGGCTCCGACCATCTGGTACCGGCACCGATCCATCCCAGCGCCTATGAGCAGGCTCTCGACATCGCGCTGCGCGCCCATCGCGCGCTCGGCTGCCGCGGCGTCAGCCGCGCCGATCTGCGCTACGACGACACGGCGGGCGAGCCGGGCCGCATGATCCTGCTCGAGGTCAACACCCAACCCGGCATGACACCGACCTCGCTGGTTCCCGATATCGCCAAGCATGCCGGGATCGACTTCCCCGCTCTTGTCGCCTGGATGGTGGAGAACGCCGCATGCGACCCCTGATCGGCCGCAGCAAGGGCGGCACGAACGCCGCCAAGCCGCCGGGCCCGCGCCGCCTGCGCCGCTTCCCCTGGCTACGCGGCCGGCGTGGGCTGGCAATCGCGGCGACGGTCGTCACGACGGTCGCGGCCGGCGCCGGCATCGCCTTCGAGCTGCACCATACCGGCCGCCTCGACACCATCGTCGCCGAGGTCGAGGAGCGCGCCATCGGCCTCAGCGCCCGGCTCGGCCTCGTCGTCGAGGATATCGAGGTCGAGGGCCGCGCGATGACCGGCCGCGACGCCATCCTGCATGCCATGGGCGCGACGCGCGGCACGCCGCTCTTCGCCGTCAGCCCGAGCCAGGCGAAGACACAGCTCGAGGCGCTGCCCTGGGTGCGTTCGGCCGCGGTCGAGCGCCGTCTGCCCGACACGCTCC
>DATAQP010000385.1:0-4200 GCA_036264595.1 Allostellaceae bacterium | reverse complement strand
GGGCCATAGCCGAGATAGGTCCAGATCGCGTCATGGCCGCGCGAGAGCTCGAAGAGGTCCTCGGCATGGCGGGCGGAATCGACCGGCTCGAGCCGGACATAGTGTCCCTCGATGTCACGCTTTTGCGGCGCCGGAACCGGCCGCCAGTCCAGCGCCTCTCCGATCGGCAACGCATCCGCTTCCATCGCATCCTCCCCGTCGCAATCCGCGCCCATCATAGCGATGAAATATCTCGCTGCGGGGCTGTCAAAACGCCGCCGGCCTGCTAAAGGAATTGGCGCATCATCGCGTCGTGTTTCGCCCCAGGGAGGATTCTCATCATGCGTTCGTCACGCCTCGTCGTCTTGACCTCATTCGGCTGCGCCCTCGCTCTGCTCGCCGGCCCCGCCGGCGCCGCGACCAAGAAGGCGAGCACCGCCGAATGCGCCGGGCTGATCGACGCCTTCCGCAACAAGCCGAGCGCGTCGGTCAAGGACGAGGCGATCACCGAATATGCGCCGCTGGTGAAGATCTATTGGCAGAAGGGTTGCGCCGCCAGCCTCTACAACGAGCAGATCGACCCGGCGCTGCGCCAGCGCATCGAAGCGGTGGTGCCGCAACCCAAGCCGAAAAAGGCGGCGGCGAAGAAGACCAGCTGAGCGGCGGTCGCCCGAACCGCTGTTGCCGCGTCGTCCGAGCAAACCAACATCGTCATGGCCGAGCTTGTCCCGGCCACCCACGTCTTTGGCTGCGGCCAAGAAGGCGTGGATGCCCGGATCAAGTCCGGGCATTACGATCAGGGTGCAGAATTGATGCCTGTGACGGCCGACTCCGCTACTCAGCCATGACGCTGGACCAATTGCGCCCCGGCCGTGGAATCCCTGCTCAATACCCCGGGCCGCGGGCGATCGGCCACAGCGCCTCGACTCGGTCGCCGCGATAGCCGACATACCAGTCGTAGAGATTGACCGTCGGGTCGCAATGGCCGGGGATGAGGCGGATCTTGTCGCCGATGACGAGCGGCCGGTTGGTCTCGCCGAGCTTGAGACTACCATGCTCGTCGGAGGCGGCGGTGTATTCGACGTCGCGCAGATCGGCGAAAGTCGGCATGCCGGAATCCATCGCCAGCGCCTTCTTGCCGGCGTCGACGGCGGCGCGGTCGCGCGCCGGCTTGCTCATGACCGTGGCATAGACGAAGAGGCTGTGCTCGAACTCGCTGACCGGCTTGCCGTCGGCATCGAGGTTGCGCGCGTAATGCGCGTCCATGAAGACGTAGGAGCCGACCTGCAGCTCGGTATAGACGCCGCTCGCCCCTTCCATCTCGTAGCTGCCGGTGCCCGCCCCGTCGATATCGGCGCAGTCGAAGCCGTTTCGAGCGAGGAGATCGCGCGTCTCGCGCGCCTTGGCGATGGCGCCGGCGACGGCGTCGCGCCGCTTGGCGTAATCGGCGATGTGCTGGGCGCTGCCGTGATAGGCCTGCAATCCGCGAAAGCGGAGCCCCGGTGCCTTGGCGATGCCCTCGGCGAGAGCGAGCGCCGGCGCGCCGGGCTCGACGCCGCAGCGATTGCCGCCGACATTGATCTCGACGAGCACGTCGAGCGTCACGCCATACGCCGTCGCGGCGTCGCTCAGCGCCGCGATATGAACCGGGTCGTCGATGCAGACGCCGATCCGCGCCTCGCGCGCCAGCGCCGCGAGGCGGGCGCATTTGCGCGCCCCCGCGATCTCGTTGCTGACCAGCACGTCGGCGACGCCGCCCTGCACCATCGCCTCGGCCTCGCTGACCTTCTGGCAGCACACGCCGATTGCGCCGAGCGCCATCTGGCGGCGGGCGATGACCGGTGATTTATGCGTCTTGGCATGCGGCCTGAGGCGCACGCCCATCGCCTTCGCCCGCTCGGCCAGACGCTCGAGGTTGCGCTCGAAAGCGGCGAGATCGAGCAGGAGGGCGGGGGTCTCGACTTCGGCAAGGCGCATGCCGATCTCGGCGGGCGGCGAAACGATCATGGGGACTCCGGAAAGGGCGCGGTGATCACTTATTGTAGACGAGATCGGGCAGCCATGTCGCGATGCCCGGAAAGATGCAGAGGATGATTATCGCCGCCATCATCAGAAAGACGAAGGGGAAGGTGCCCCAGATGATGTCCTTGAGGCTGATATCGGGGGCGATCTTGTTGATGACGAAGATGTTGAGCCCGACCGGCGGGTGAATGAGCCCCATCTCCATCACCACCGACATGACTACGCCGAACCAGACGAGCTCGAAGCCGGCGGCGCGCAGCGGCGGCAGGATGATCGGTGCCGTCATCAGGATGATGCTGACCGGCGGCAGGAAGAAGCCGAGCACGACGATGAGGAGGACGAGCGCGGCGAAGAGCAGCCAGCGCGAGAGATGGAGCGAGACGATCCACTCGGCCGCGCCCTGCGAGATGTGCAGATAGCTCATGACGTAGCTGTAGAGCAGGCTCATGCCGATGATCATCATCAGCATGCCGCTCTCGCCGAGCGTGCTGGCGAAGATCGGCTTGAGATCGCCGAGACGCCAGGCACCGTAGACCACGGCGATGAGGACGAGCGCGAGGACCGCACCGAGCCCGGCCGTCTCGGACGGCGTCGCGATGCCGCCATAGAGCGCGATCATGACGCCGGTCAGGAGAATGAGGAAGGGCAGGATGCGGGGCAGCGCGTTCATCCGGTCGCGCATCGTGAAGACATCCTCGTCGAGCAGCGCCGAGCGCGCCCCGCCGGAAGCCGCGACGACGCGCGCGCCGCGCACGTCGCCGGCGTAGTGGATCATGGCGTAGGCGGAGAACAGAACAAGCAAGAGAAGCCCGGGACCGATGCCGGCGAGAAAGAGGCGGCCGAGCGACTGCTCCGCCGCCACCGCGTAGAGGATGAGGGTGATCGAGGGCGGCAGGAGGATGCCGAGCGTGCCGCCGGCGGCGACGAGACCGGCGGCGAAGCCCGGGCGATAGCCGCGCTTGCGCATCTCGGGAATGCCCGAACTGCCGATCGCCGAGCAGGTCGCCGGGCTCGACCCCGCCATCGCCGCGAAGAGGCCGCAGGCGAGGACGACGGCGACGCCGAGCCCGCCCGGGATGCGGTGCAGCCAGGCATGGAGCGCGGCGTAGAGGTCCTTGCCGGCGCGCGACTTGCCGATCGCCGCGCCCTTGAGGATGAAGAGCGGGATGGTCAGGAGTGTGATGCTCGCCATCTCCTCGTAGACGTTCTGCGTTACCGTATCGAGCGACGCGCCCGGCATGAAGAAGGCCATGAAGACCACGGCGACGCCGCCGAGCGCAAAGGCGATCGGGATGCCGGAGAACAGCGCGACGAGCGTCGCGCCGCCATAGAGCAGGCCGATTCCGAGCGGAGTCATGGCGTGGCGAGGAGGAGCATGGAATTAAGAACCCTCTCCCTCCGGGAGAGGCGCCCTTCCAAAACCCTCTCCCACCGGGAGAGGGCAGGGTGAGGGCTGCTTCGACGGCGGCGGGGTCAGTCCGGAAAGTACCCTCACCCCGGCCCTCTCCCGGTGGGAGAGGGGGAAGAAGCGGGCCGAATTCCGCGCGCCAGCGCCTGGAGCAGAAGCTGGGCGACGAGCAGGGTCATGCCGACGCTCATCAGCCCGTAGGGAATGGCGAGGGGTGGGTTCCATGACGACGAGGTGGTCTGGCCGTCCTCCCAGGCCTCGGCGAGCAGGGTCCAGCTCTTCCAGCAGAAGAAGGCGCAGAAGGCGAGCGAGGCGAGATCGGCGAAGATGCGTCGGAAGCGATCGGCCCATTCCGGCAGGATATGGCTGAGCGCGTCGATGCCCACATGGCCGCGCTTGGACTGGATCCAGCCCGCCGCCATGAAGGTCGCGCCGACCAGCAGGAAGATCGACAGCTCGTCCTGCCAATCGCTCGGCAGCTTGAGGAAATAGCGGCCGATGACCTCCCAGGTGAGGACGCAGCCGGCGAGCCCGGCGGCGACCGCGCTGAGCGCTGCCGCCGCCGCATTGACGCGGTCAAGCAGGGTCTGCGCGACGCCGAGGATGCCGCCCGACGGGATGACCGCCGGGCGGGAGGGATCGAACTCGGCGTGCGCGCTCACTTGAGAAGATTCCTGCGACAGCTCCCGGCCCTAAGCCGCGCTGACCGCTTGGGCGAGCTTGAGGAAGCGCGCGCAATCGGCGTTGCGGTCGGCGAAATCCTTCCACGCCTCGGCTTCGGCGATCTTGCG
>DATAQP010000380.1:0-16695 GCA_036264595.1 Allostellaceae bacterium | reverse complement strand
ATGTGGGGACACATGAACGCCGCCAACCTGCCGGAAGGCTATCCGCAATTCTTCGCCCGCGGCGAGGGCTGTCGCGTCTGGGACGTCGACGGCAACGAATACGTCGATTTCATGTGCAGCTGGGGCCCCATCGTTCTCGGCCACCACCATCCCGAGGTCGACGCGGTGGCGCGGCGCCAGAGCGAGCAGGGCGACCTGCTCAACGGCCCCAGCGAGGTCATGGTCGAGCTCGCCGAGACCATCGTCGACGGCGTGCCGCATGCCGACTGGGTGCAATTCTCGAAGAACGGCGGCGATGCGACGACGGCGTGCGTCACTATTGCCCGCGCCAGTACCGGCCGCCGCAAGATCCTAGTCGCGCGCGGCTCCTATCATGGCGCCGTGCCCTGGTGCTCGCCGTCGCTCGCCGGGGTGACGGCGGAGGATCGCGCCCACATAATCGTCTTCGACTACAACGACGTCGACGGACTCGAGCGGGCAGCCGAAGCTGCGCGCGGCGACCTCGCCGCGATCATCGTCACTGCTTTCCGGCACGACGTGGCGCGCGACCAGGAGATGCCGAGTATCGCCTTCGCGCAGCGCGCCCGCGCCCTCTGCGACACCGCCGACGCGGCGCTCATCGTCGACGACGTGCGCGCCGGGTTCCGCCTCCATCCCGGCGGCAGCTGGGAGCTGGTCGGCGTTCGCCCGGACCTCTCGGCTTGGAGCAAGGCGATCGCCAACGGCTACGCCCTCGCCGCGGTGACCGGCAACGACCGCTTCCGCGAGGCGGCGACCAGGGTCTTCTCGACCGGCTCGTTCTGGTGCTCCGCTACCGCAATGGCAGCGGCGCTCGCCACCTTGCGCGTGCTGCGCCGCGACAATGTCATCGCCCACTTGACGGCGATGGGGACGCTGTTCCGCGGCGGCTTGGACGCGCTGGCCCAGCGGCATGGCGTGGCTATCCGGCAGACCGGCCCGGTGCAAATGCCGATGGTGCTGTTCGACGACGATGCCGATTTCCGCAAGGGCGCCGCGTTCTGCAGCGCGTCGCTGCGCAACGGCGCTTATTTCCATCCCCGCCACAACATGTTCCTGTCGGCTGCGCACGGGCCGGCCGACATCGCCCGTGCCCTCGTGGCCGCAGAGCACGGGATGCGCGCCGTCGCGGCGCTGACCGGATCTGCGCCCGCACGCTGATCGGCACAGCGCCGGCGACGGAGATCAGCGCCGTCTCAGCTCAGCGGCGGACCGGACCGCCCGAGCACCGGCAGGCGGTTGGCGGCCATCACCACGGCGAAGGTAATGAGCAGCAGCGTGATGCCGAGCACCGAGATGGCGCCGAGATCGCCGCTCTCGTTGAGGTCATAGATGATGACCGAGACCAGCTTGGTCTGAGCCGTCGTCAGCATGATCGTCGCAGAGAGCTCGCGGATGACGCCGATGAAGATGAAGCACCAGGTGGCAATGACGCTGGTGCGCAGCAGCGGTGCGGTGATCTGCCAGAGCGAGCGCAGCCGCGTCGCGCCGAAGATGCGGCTGGCCTCCTCGAGCTCGGGATGAAGGCCGCCGATCGCAGCCTGGAGCTGCTGGAAGCCGGCGGGAAGCTCGATCGTCAAGAAAGCGAGCAGCAGGATCCACAGCGTGCCATAAAGCACGAGCGGCGGGCGCGTGTAGCTGAGGAACAGCCCGACGCCGAGGACGATGCCGGGGATCGCCATCGGCGCGGTGGCGAGGAAGCCGAGCGCGCGGTGGAAGATCACCAGGCGGCGCGTCGTGAGGTAGCTGACCACGAGGGCGAGGGCGGTGCCCGCCGTCGCCGCCATGATGCCGAGCAGGAAGGTGTTCCGCAGGGCAAGCTGCGTCTGCGAGAACTCGACGAAGACGAAGCGGATGTTGTGGAGAGTCAAATTCTCCCAGGTCAGCGGATCGGAAGCGGTGCGCACCACTGCCGTCTTGAGCAGCGCCGCGTAGGGCAGCAACACGGGAAGCGCGATGACCGCGGTGGCGAAGCCGAGCGCTGGCCAGCGCCAGGCGCCGAGCGTGATGAGACGCGGCGCCCCGCTCTTGCCGCCGACCACGGCATAGGAGCGGCGGCCGAGCAGCATCTGCCGGCCGCGCAGCAGCAAGATGGTGACGAGCAGCAGCGGCAGTGCCGCGGCGGCGGCGAGATGCGGGTTCGGCGGATACTGGAAGAGGCTCCAGATCTTCGTGGTGATGACGTGGAAGCCGGCCGGCAGGGCGAGGATCGCCGGCGTTCCGAACAGCGTCAGCGATTGCAGGAAGGCGACCAGCGCGCCGGCAAGCAGTGCCGGCAGCACCAGCGGCAAGGTGACGCGACGCAGCGTCGAGCCGCGCGTGCCGCCGAGGATGGACGAAGCATCCTCTAGATCGGCCGGGACACGGTCGAGCGCATTCGCCACCAGCACGAAGACATAGGGAAAGGCATAGCAGGCAATGGCGAAGGTGACGCCTTCGACCGTATAGATGTCGAAGAGATGCTCGTCCGGCTCGAGATCGAAGAGCGCGCGATACCATTGATTGAGCAGGCCGCTATTCGGCGCGGCGAGGATCTCCCAGGCGATGGCGCCGAGAAAGGGCGGCGTCACGAAGGAGGCGGTGACGAAGGCGCGGATCGTCGAGCGCAGCGGCATGTCGGTGCGTGAGACCAGCCAGGCGAGCGGCGTCGCCACGGCGCAGGAGGCAAGCGCCACGCTGAGCGCGATGCCGAATGCGGTCAGAAAGGGCGAAATGAAGCTCGGATCGCTCGCCAGCTTGATGAAATTGGCCGCGGTCAGCGCGCCGTCATTGTCGGTGATGCTGTACCAGGCGAGCCAGAGCAGCGGCAGCAGGACGAGGGCACAGAGGAAGAGGCCGAGTAGCGCGAGCAGCGGCATCGAAAGATCGAGATGGCGGCGCGCTGGACGTCGCTGATCGAGCGCGATCGTCATATCATCTCAGCGGCAGCGTGATGCGGCATCGTCTATATCCCGAAATATTCGGCATATTTCCGCTTGATCGTCTCGGTCTCTCGCTCCTGCGTCTCGGGGTCCGATTTCATCAGCTTGATCTCGGCGATCGGCCTGCGCCCTTCCTTCAGCGTGACATCGGGGTGGAAGGAGCGCAGCCCGCCGAAATCGCTCATGAATTGCTGCGTGTCGCGCGAGAAGAGGAAGCTGATGAGCAGGCGCGCGGCGTTGGGATGCGGCGCCTTGTCGGCGATCGCCGCGCTGCCCGAGAGGAAGGGCGTGCCCTCGCTGGGATAGACGATCTCGACCGGGCTGCCCTTCTCCTTCATCAGGAGGAGCAGGTATTCGAGCCCGTCCGCCATGATCGGACGCTCGCCGAGTGCCAGCTTCTTGGGCGGCTCGGTCGCCGACTGAACCTGCAGCACGTGCTGCTTGCCGAGCTTTTCGAAATAGTCCCAGCCGAGGTCGCGGCTAGTCTGGAAGGTCGAGGTGACGATGCCGCCGCTATAGCCGGGATGCGCCTTGACGATCTTGCCGGTCCATTTCTTGTCGAGCAGGTCGGCAAAGCTTTTCGGCGCGTCCCCCGCCTTTACTTGCTTCGTGTTGTAGGCGATCGGCGATAGCGTGTAGCGCACGCTGGCGAAACAGCCATCCGCGTCGCGCTGGTCCGCCGGCCATTTCTCAGCGACATCAATCGGCACGAAAGGGTCGAGCCAGCCGAGCCGCTTCCAGACGATGAATTGCGCGGTATCCGAGGATTCGAGGACGTCGGCGGCGAAGATCTTGCTCTCGCGCTCCTGGGCGATCCGCTGGAAAATCCGCTCGGCGCCGTTGCGCTCCACCTGCACGGTGATGCCGGGATATGTCGCCTCGAAGGTCTTGACGACCTTCGCCGCGACTTCGAGATCGATCGAGGTATAGAAGACGACCTTGCCTTCCTTGGTAGCCGCCGCGACGAGATCGGGGGTCACCGGCGTCGGGGCCGGTGCCGCCGCCAGCGCCGAAGCTGACGTCAGCGCGACGGCGGCCGCGATCGCGGTCCTCAGCCGCTCCACGTGGGGCCGAGCGTGCTCGAGCGCTGTCATTACCCCGCCTCCCGAAATGGTGTTTATTGTGCCCTTTCGCATGGTGGCGACGGGCGCGCGCCTTGTCGAGAATTTCCGCCTGCGCGATCTGGCGCTGGCGCATTGGGGCGACTAAGCTGCCGGCGCAGTCGTCGTCAGCAACGATGAACGGCTGGCGGAACGACGAGGGAGGAAACAAGACATGCGCACGGGATTTGTTCGCTTGTTGGCGACCGCCGCTGCCGCCGTTTTCATCCACGCATCGGCATCGGCACAGGCACCGGCACCGACGAAGGTCTCGCCGGAGTTCATCGAAGCCGCCAAGAAGGAGGGCAAGATCGTCTGGTACACCTCGGTCGAGCTGGAGCTCGCCGAGCGCGTCGCCAAGGCTTTCGAGGCGAAATATCCCGGCATCCCGGTACAGGTCGAGCGCTCAGGCGCCGAGCGCAACTTCCAGCGCCTCAGCCAGGAATATGCCAGCAACCTTCACGAGGCCGATTTCGTCAACAGCTCCGATGCGGCGCATTTCATCGTCTGGAAGCGCCAGGGCTGGCTCGCCCCCTTCGTCCCCGAGGACGTCGCGCAATACTACCCGCCGGAGCAGAAGGACCCCGATGGGACCTATGCAACCTGGCGAATGACGCTCAGCATCATGGGTTACAACACCAAGCTGGTGAAAGCCGACCAGGCGCCGAAGAGCTTCGCCGAGCTGCTCGACCCGAAATGGGCCGGCAAGATGGTCAAGGCGCATCCCGGCTATAGCGGCACCATCCTGACCTCGACCTTCGAGATGGCGCGCGATCTCGGCTGGGACTATTTCGCCAAGCTCGCCAAGCAGCGGGTGATGCAAGTGCAATCGGCGACCGATCCGCCGCGCAAGCTCGCTGCCGGCGAGCGCTCGATCATGATCGACGGCTCGGAATACGTGCTGCTGCTCGCCAAGGAGCATGGCAGCCCGGTCGAGCCGATCTATCCCAGCGAGGGATCGCCCTCGATCGTCGGCCCGTCGGCCGTGCTCAAGGATGCGCCGCATCCCAACGCCGCCCGTCTCTTCGCGATCTACTCCTTCAGCACCGAGTGCCAGCAGCTCATCGTCGATGTCGGCGCACTCCGCTCGGCCAACACCCAGGTGAGGGAGCGGCCCGGGCGGCCGACCTTCCGGGACATCACGCTGATGAAGGACGACCCGAAGACCGTCGAATCGCAGGTCGACGATATCAAGAAGAAGTACCTCGAGTATTTCGGCACCTAACAGGGCGGATCGGCGATGGCGCAGCGGCATGCGGCAAGCGTAGCGGAGACCCTGGCGGCGGCGATCGCCGGCCTCGACGCGGAGCACCTGCCGGCCGCGCTGCGTGCCATGGCCGACAATCTGATCCTCGACATCTTCGGCCTGTGCCTGGCGGGGCGGGGCACCGATTACGTACGCGCCGCGCTCGACGGCATCGACGGCGACGGGGGCTGCACGGTGATCGGCCATGAGAGGCGCTGCGACAGCGCCGGCGCCGCGCTGATCAATGGCACCGCCGCGCATGGCGAGGATTTCGACGATACGTTCGAGGGTGGACCGGTCCATGCCGGCGCGGTAATCGTGCCGGCAGTGCTCGCCGCCGCCGAGCGCTTCGATCTCGATGGCAAGACCGCGCTGCTCGGCATCGCCGTCGGCGTCGAGACGACATGTCGTCTCAGCCTGGTCGCGCCGCGCCTCATCCACAAGGCGGGGTTCCATCCGACGAGCGTGTTCGGCACGCTTGGCGCGGCCGCCGCCGTCGGCGCCGCCTTGCGGCTCGACTCAAGGCAACTCGTCGACGCGTTCGGCATCGCCGGCAGCATGGCGAGCGGCATCATCGAATATCTCGCCGACGGCTCGTGGACGAAGCGGCTGCATCCGGGCTGGGCGGCGCAAGCCGGGCTGCGCGCCGCGCTGCTCGCCCGCCAGGGCTTCCAGGGACCGCGCAGCGTCTTCGAGGGCACGCATGGTCTCTTCAACGGCTTCGCGCACACGACGGCCGGCAACTACGCCAAGCTGACCGGCGGCTTCGGTCAGGAATGGGTCGCCGAGACGCTGGCCTTCAAACCCTATGCCTGCGGCACCATGACCCATCCCTATATCGATTGCGCCATTCGCCTCGCCGCGCGCGGTATAAAGGCGGAGGCGATCGACTCGATCGTCTGCGAGGTCGCCGAGGGCACGGTTCATCGCCTGTGGGAGCCGCTCGCGCTCAAGCAGGCGCCGCCCAACCCCTATGCCGGCAAGTTCAGCGGCCCGTTCTGCATCGCCGTCGGCTTCATCACCGGCGATGCCGGCCTCGCCGCCTTCACCGACGCGATGGTGGCCAATCCGCGCATTCGCGCCCTCGCCGCCAAGGTGCGCTTCGTCGTCGACCCCGACAACCCCTATCCCGACAACTATACCGGCCATCTGCGCGCGACCTTGCGCGACGGCAGCGTCGTCGAGGAGCGCCAGCCGCATCTGCGCGGTGGTGCCCACGAGAAGCTCTCGCCCTCCGCCATCGAAGCCAAATTCTTCGCCAATGCCACCTTCGGCGGCTGGTCGGCGGAGCGCGCAGCCGCCGCCCGCGATCTCGCCCGCCGGATCTTCGAGGGTCCGATCGACCTCGCAGCGCTGCGCGGTTAGGTCATAAACAGGCCGCCATTGACGTGGATGGTCTGACCGGTGACGTAGCGCCCGGTCGGCAGCCATAGCGGACGGACCATCGCGGCGACTTCCTCGGGCGTGCCAGGACGGCCGACGATGGGCTCGTGGTGGCCGGGTCGTGGCTCCGCGCCGGCGGTCTTGCTGCGCTGTCCGCCGATGCGGCCGGGAACCACGCAATTGACGGTGATGCCGCGATCGGCGAACTCGGTGGCCAAGGCGCGGGTGAAACCGCCGAGCCCGGCTTTCGCGGTGACGACATGGGCGCGCTCGAGCGCGCCGGTATAGGCCGTGGCGCCGCCGATATTGACGATCTGGCCACCCTCGCCACTGCGCAGCATGAGCGGCAGGCAAGCCTGGGTGACGATGAAGGCGCCGTCGAGAATGACGCCGGTGATCTCGCGCCACTGCGCCAGGCTCATCTCGAGGAAGGGCACCTGAGCCCGAATGGCCGCATTGTTGACGAGGACGTCGAGCCGGCCGAACCGCTCGCCGATGCGCGCCACCATGTCGCGCACCGCCGCCTCGTCGACGACGTCGGCGAGGCAGACCATGCTAGCGCTGCAGAGTTGCTCGACCTCCGCCGCGACGCCCCGCGCCTCGGCTTCGGAAGTGCGACCGTGGACGATCACCGCGGCGCCGTCGGCGGCCAGGCTGAGCGCGATGGCGCGACCGATCCGCCTGACACCACCGGTGACCAGCGCGACCTTACCGGCGAGCGGCTTCATCAGCGCGCCGCTCACGACATGCCCCGCTTGGCGGCAAGATCGACCATCCGCGCGAAATTGCCCATCGACATCAGATGGCAATAGACGAGATGGATCCAGCCGCGCCGCCGCCAGTCGAGGAAGATTTCGTCCGGCAAGGCGTCGAATTTCGCCTCGTCGACGACGTCGAAGCCGCGCAAGGTCATCTGCCTGCTCGAGCTCAGCACAATACGCGCCTCGTTGCGGACGAGCAGGCCTTCGGCGGCGAGCGCCCGCACGAAGGCGGTCGTCGCGGCATGTTGGGCATGGAACTCGCGGCAGAAGCCGATGGCGTCCTGCAGCAACCTGGTCGGCTGGCCGGCCTCGAAGAGCGGCCGCTCGGCGCTCTCGACGACGAGACTGGACTCCTCGTCGAAGCAGACGATGAGCTCGGCGCTGCCGGGCTGCTCCATCAAAATGAAGGGATAGCGGCGGACATAGGCCGGGATATAGGCATCCGACGCCCATCTGCCGTCAGTGCCGACGAACAGGTTCTCGTTGTCGACGAGCCCGACGACAGCGAACGCCGATACCGGCTCGGCGACGCTGAACACGATGGGATAGAAGCGCATCGCCTGGCGGAACTCGCCGCCATGGAGGACCAGCGAGTTGGTGCCGCGGGCGAAGCCATGATCGGGCGCTAGAAGCAGCGACTTGCCGCGATCGACCTCGCTGTTCAACGGGCGCGGCCGGCGATAGAAGATCGGCAGGGCGGTGCTGCCTTGCGCTGTTGTCGGCCCATTACCCTGTTGTGGCGGCGCGTCGACCATCGCCCATTCTCCTGAAGCCGATCGCTACTTCTCGGTCATCGCGATATCCGCACCAGTCTCGCCGCCCAGTAGCCGCTCGAGGTGCATGATAACGCAGGGATCGAGTGGCCGTTCGTCGTGCAGGGCGGTGAAGAGCTGCAGCGCCGTCGGGCTGCGTTGCGCCAGACTGGCATAGGCCTGCTCGTAGCGCGAAATATATTCGGCGTCGACCGGCGGCTGCAGTGCCTCGAAAACGGTGTGAGCGGTGGTCTTGCCCTTGAGGATAATGACCCCGAGCGGCCGGAAGGCGATCCTCTGACATTTCGCCCTTGTATCGTCGCTGACGCAGATTCGGGTGCCGAAATATTTGTTCAGCCCTTCGAGCCGCGACGCCGTGTTCACCGCATCGCCGAGCGCCGTGTAATCCATCTTGAGCTGGAGCGAACCGAAATTGCCGATCGTCGCCTGGCCGGTATGAACGCCGATGCGGGTGATGCCGAGCGCGATGCCTTCGTCGTTTCGCGCGAGGCGGAAGCGCTCGGCATAGGCGTCGATCTCCAAGGCGCATTTGACCGCCCGCTCGGCATGATCGATCTGCTCGGTCGGAGCGTTGAAGATGGCGAAGACGGCGTCGCCGATGAATTTGTCGACCATGCCGTCATATTTCAGCACGATCTGGCAGACGCCATCGAGATAGGCGTTCAGCATCTCGCCCAATTGACGCGATTCGATCGTCTCGGACAGCGTGGTGAAGCCGGCGATGTCGGTGAAGAGGAAGGTCATGACCCGCCGGTCGCCGTCGAGCGTCAGCGGGGCACGGCTGTCGACGAGCTGCCGCACCACTTTCGGCGAGACGTAGCGCGAGAAGGTGGAGGTGACGAATTCCCGCTGCCGCCGCGCCTCGCCTCCGCTGAGACTGTCGGCCAGCCACACCGACAGCGCGAAGGCGAGGGTCGGGGTCACCAGCTCGATCATTATGCGCGTCGCATGAAAGAGCTCCGAGCCGACGAGCCAGAACAGAACGACCACGACGAATCCCGCGGCAATACGGGTCATCAGCTCGACTTCCAGCGCGCCGAGCAGCGAGCCGACGAGGCCGAGGACTACGGCAATCGCCGCGTCGCTCAGCCAACTGACATGGTCGGAGGGACGACGTTCGAGGAGTTGTGCGACGCTATGCGCGTGAATAACGATGCCGGGAAGAAATCCCTTCGCGCCGCCGTGAGTCGCGGCAAACGGCGTGCGATGGCGATCGGTCAGGCTGTAGTCGGCGCCGATCAGCACGACCTTGCCCTTGAACCTGTTAAACCACGCAGCCGGCAGCAAGCGTAGGGAATTGGCTGGGAACATCTCGAAGGGCGGTGTTCTGGCATCCGGCTGACCGTGCCAGGCGATCGGTTCCTCTTTGGGCGCGGTCGCGATGCCGAGCTTTGCCACCAGACCGCGGGCAACGCCCGGAATGAAGGCGCCATCCGCAGCGCCATGACCGGGATAGATGGTCCGCACGGTGTCGAATTGATCCTCGCTGAAATTTGCCAGGACGCGTGTCGGCGGCGGCACGAACTCATCGAGAAAGTCTTTTTGATCGTCGTTCACGATCGCCGGGTCATCGACGTAACTGACGACCAGAGGGACCTGCGCATCGGCAATCGCACGGCGCAGCTTCTCGTCCTTCGTCGGCTCCGTCGGTTGGTCGAAGAGAATGTCGAGCGCGATAGCGCGCGGCCCTTTCTCTTCTATGAGGTGAAGCAGATCAGCCAGAAAGCCGCGATCCACCGGCTCGCGGTATGGAAATTGCGCAAGCGTTTCCTCGGTGATAGTGACGATGATGACGTTGCTGTCCTGCGGCTCAGGCGGCAAGCGCAGCGCGATGCGAACATCGGCGACGAACTGCTCGGCGTAATTGAGGAAGGCGATATTATGGACGGCAAGGTCGGCAACGATCGCTGCGATCAGCGCGACCGCGATCGGCACGATCACTCGCTTTGCCCGGCTCCAGCGCTGCCAGCTCCCAACGAGCCTGCGGCGGAGCGTCGCTATCGCAGGGCCGTGAGCAGGGCTTCCGCTTGCACCTGGCATCCCTTCTCGATCATCCAAGCCGCCCGCATGGCATCCGACGAGACCGCGCCCGGGATGCTGTTCAGCGTGATCGCCGATTCCGTCGCGTCGAGATCGACGAGATAGGTCGACGCCCCTTGGATCGGCAGGTGGGGCGGCACGACGAGCCGGTCGGCGCCGCTCGGCCAAGTCGTGGCGATCTTCCAGCTCTTGTCGAGCGGGGTGATCGTGAGGTTCGCCGCGGTGCCGGCAACCGGGCGCCAGAACACGATCGGATCGCCGTCGCGCACGCAGCGACTGCCCGGCCGGCTGACATCGAGCAGCCACGGCTCGGGCAGCTTCGCCGCCTCGGCGCCGGCGCGCACCACGCCGACATCGCTGGTGCGACTTTCTTTCTGCACGATCAGCGCCTTGAGAGCGTCAACTACGCCGGGACCGCCGCCGCCCTCCGCGCTGCCCGGGACTTGGTCATAGGGGCCGCGCAGCTTAAAGGTGCTGCCGTTGGCGGCAATCAGCGTGATGCGCTGCCCCTCCTTGAGGACGAGCGGCTTGGTGTCGTCGATCACCTGGCCGACCTGCACCGGCAAACCGCGCGCTTCGATGACCACGAGATCGGCACCGCTCGCCGCCGTGAGACCGCCGAGCGCGATGAAACCGGCACCGGTGACGGCGAGGCTTCGCAACCACATTCGACGCATGCCCTCCCTCCCCGCTTTCGCTTCGGTCTCGAGGCGATCGATCATTGGGCAGTGGCGACACCACGCGCGGCGGTCGAATGACCGCCATCGCCGATCACCGTGAATGCCGCCCAGAAGAATGGATGTGCCGTCGCCGGCTGGTCAAGCAACGCGAGCTGCGACTGGCGCAGCGATTCGGCAGTGCCGCGCGCCAAGCCGGGGCCGGCGCGCTCGAACAGCCCGGTCATCAATCGTACCGTCGCGGTCGATGGCACCTCCCAATGACTGGCGAGCAGCGCCCGCGCACCGGCGTAGAAGAACGCCTCGGCCAGACCGGACAGCGCCTCGCCGCCGAAGCGGCCACCGCCCGACGCCGTGTTGCAGGCGGAGAGGACGACGAGATCGGCGTTGAGTGACAGGCTGGCGATCTCCGTCGCGTCGAGCAGCCCGTCTGTCTCCTTGCTGGTCGCCGGAGTCTCCGGCGGCGACAGCGCGAGGCCAGGCTCGGCCTGACAGTGCAACTCGCCGGGCAGCAAGCCGTGCGTCGCGAAATAGAGCACGCCATACTGGTCGAGCGGCAGCCCGCGCAGCTTGCTCTCGGTCGCGTCGCGGCCGAGAAACACGGCGCTTTCATCGGCGCCGAGCAGCCGGGCGACCGTCTTCACCTCGCCGGCGGTTTCCGGTAGCGGCGCCAGGGCACGCAGCGTCTCGGCCGGCATCGGCCCGTTGTCGCGGCATTGCTGTGCCAGCGCGACGAGCGCCGAGGGCTTGCCGTCCGCCGGCTGCGCCGTGCCGGTGAAAGTCGGGTTGCCGAAGCCGAGAAACGGATGCGCCGGGCGGGCGCGGCCGGGCCCGGCGGCGCGCAGGCTGATGAAGGCGCGCATCGAGGGCACCTGGCTCAACGCGGCGCGGCGAATGAGCCACGCCGCGTGCGCGTAGTCGCGTTCGTGTCCGGAGGCCGGATTGCTGGTGACGAGAACACCGAGCGGCAGGCTGGCCAGCGCACCGCCAGGCACGACGATTAGGTGGTTGACGCCTTCGAGTGCGGCGTCGAACGGTCCGAGCAGCCGACGATAGAGCGCGTAGGAATCGCGCAAATCGAATTCCGGCACCGTGCCGAGCCGGGGCACGAAAGCGCGGCGCAGATCGCCGACCGCGGTGGCGAGCGCCGCCTCGGTGAGGTCGAGCTTGCGCACGACAAAGCGATCGCCGGTGATCAGGATGGCGTAGGCCTGCTCGCGGCCGAAGGTGAACGAGATGACGCCTTCGCCCGGCTGCAGCTGGGCGCGCAGCTCGTCGAGCTCCGCCGGGCCGGGATTGGCCAGCTTGCCATAGGCGGGGAAGGCCTTCTGCAGCGCCTCTTGCAGCTGCTCCGTGGAAGCGCTCGCAGTAACGACCTCCTGGCCAAGCGCTGTCTCGCGGATGCTGCCGCGCTCCTCATCGGGCTTTGCCGTCTCGTTGGCGAGGTCGATGCGGGCGCTGTCCTGGCGGCGCTGCGCGGTCTGCAGCTGGCGGACGAGGTCGGCGACCGCCGGATCGGCGGCGGCGAGACGGGCCGAGGCGCGCGCGATCGTCTGATCGCTGACGCCGGCGCCGGCAAGTTGCACGGCGCGCAGCATCTCGGCTTCGAGCCCGGCGCGCTCCTCGACATTGCGCTCGGCCAGGGCGGAGGCCGCCTTGAGGAAGGGTGAAAGCTGGTCGAACGAGAATTCCGACCGTGCGGTGCGGTCCTTTTCGAGGATGGCGAAGGCGGCGCGGTAGGCGCGGACCGCCTGGGGATTGAGTTCCTCATCGGCATAAAGCCGACCGAGCGCCAGATCGGCCAGCGCCGTCGGCGCGCTGTCGCCGAATAGGCGCTGGCGGAAGGCCAGCGCGTCGAGGTAGTTGCGTTCGGCGGCGGCGAAGCGGCCGCGCCGCGCATTGATCTGGCCCATCATCGACAGCGCATTGGGGCGCCACCATGGCGGCAGGTCGGGGGTATCGCTGATGATCTGCAGCGCCTCTTCCGCGCAGGCCTCCGCCGTCGCCATTTCGTCGAGACGCAGCGCCATGGCGGCCTCGATGCTCAGGCTATGCGCTAGCTCGCCGCGCGATACCACCGTCGGCTCGCTGCCGCCGATGCCGTCAAGGCCGGGCTGCGCCGACTCGACTTTCGTGCGCCGCAAGGTGCTGGCCTCGTGTGCATAGCGCAGGGCATCGCGGTAGTGGCCTTGATTGGCGGCGTCGAGCGCCTCGTAGGCAGAGAGCCGCGCGCGGTCCATCTCGTTGGGCGAGCGCTCGATGATCGGCTCGGCGCGTCGGAAGAGATTGGCTGATTCCTCGAAGCGGCCCTGGTTGCTGACCTCGAGCGCCAGCGCCATCAGCGCCTCGCCGGCGCCCGGCGACGATGCGCCGAAGACGCGGGTCTGAATGTCGAGGGCGCGGCGATAGGCGTTCTCGGCCTCTGCCGAGTTGCGTCCGGCATTATAGACGCGGGCCGCCCGTATCAGCTCGTTGTAGTCTGCAAGGTCGCCGGTGCCGAAGGACGGCAGCTTGCTGTTGAGCACGGTCTCGAGCGCAGCGATGCTGGTTCCCGCCTCGCCGATATCGAGCTTGTGGCCCGACGAGGCGCCGATCGCCGCGACGAAGACCGGCATCAGCGAGGGCAAACCCTCGGCCTGGTAGAGCGTCTTGCCGCGCGCTGCGGTGACGACGATCTGCGGCCAGCCGCCTTCGTTGAGGACGCACGGCGCGACGAGGATCTCGTCGCCCTCCTTGGCTGCTCCCTCCTTGGTCGCGGCGCGCTGCGCCGGCAGCCAATGCCCCGGCCGACAGCTCATGCGCGCGGCGATGCCGAGCGCCGCCGGCGTCTGGCCAGCGGCCCGCTCGAGCGCTTCGCGCCGGGACGGGCCGGTAGCAGGAACGGAGAGCGGCAGATACGCTGTATGCACGACTCCGGCGAGACTCTTGCCGGTGCCGCAGATGATATTGAGCGGCGGCGGCGCGTCGGGATCGACGACATCGCTCTGCTCGACCGAGCGGCAGGCTTCGCCGACGAGGTTCTGGCCGACATCGCCGCCCGCAGAATTCGAACTCAGCTTGTTGCCGGTCATGCCGCCGCTACATCCCGCGACGAAAAGCGCCGCGGCTAGCCCGGTCAACAGCCGTCCGATCCCGTTCGTCACCAGAACGCCTCGTTGCCCCAGCTCGAGAAGTTCTGGCCCGACGGGGTGGTGCCGCTCGGCGGGGTGGCCGAGCTCGGCGGCTGGAACTTGCTGAGCATGCCGTTGATCACGACGCTGGTGGTCGATGGTTTCTTGCCGGTCGGCTGCGGCGGCGGCGCGTTGCTCAGCGGCTTCGAGAGGTTCTGCGTCAGCTTGTCGCCATCAGTCGCCGTCGCCGAGCCGGTATCGGTTTCGCCGCTGCCTGGACCCGCGGCCGGCGCGATATTGGCGAGCGCTGCGCCCGCCTCGGCCTGACCGCCGAGCACGGTAGCGACCGGCGGCGGCGCGGGTGGCGGTGGCGGCACGTCGGCAACCGGCGCCGGCGGCGGCGTGGGCGGCGTGGGTCGGACGGTCGGCGGCACGACGACAGGCTTCGATGGCTGCACCGTCGGCACCGGGAAGGTAGCGCCGTTGATCGTATAGGGGCCGGCGCCGAGCGGCGCAAAGCTCGTCGCATGATGGGCCGCCGCCGCGCCGGATTGCCCGCCGACGACGCTGTTGACGAACACGGCGCTGGTCGCCGAGACGGCGAACTCGCCGGAAAGGTTGAGCGTACCGGTCAGCGCGTTGGCATCGGTCAGCTGCGCGTTGTTGCCCCGGGTCACGACGAGGGTCGCCGCGCCGCCGCCGTGATCGAAATCATTGCCGGCATTGGTCAGGACGATGTCGCCGCCGGCTGCCAAGGTCGTGCCCGCCGCAGTCACCCCGGTCCCCGACGCTTGCGTGATAGTCCCGCCGGCGGTTAGCGACAGCGTGCCGGAGGTCGATATATTACCGAGCTGCAGCGCGTTGGCATCCGTCAGGCTGACATTCCGGCCATTGGTCACGGTGAGGGTCGCGGCGCCACCGCCGAAATCGAAATCGTTGCCGGCATTGGCCAGCGTGATGTCCCTGCCGGTACCCGCGGCCAAGGTCGTGCCGGCGGCGAGCACTGCCGTGCCGGCCGCCTGGGTGATGTCGCCGCTCGCCGTCGCCGACAACGCGCCCGTCGCCGTGACGTTGCCAAGCTGCAGCGAGTTACCGTCGGCGACTTGGACGTTCCGGCCGCTGGTCACGACCAGGCTCGCCGCCCCGCCACCGGCGTCGAAATTATTGCCGCTGTTGGTAAGGGTGATATCGTTGCCGCTGCCGGCCGCCAATGTCGTGCCGACCGCCACGATCGCCGTACCGGGGAGCTGGGTTATCGCCCCATTGGCAGCGAGCGAGAGCGCGCCGGACGCCGATACATTGCCGAGCTGCAGCCCGTTGGCATTCTGCAACTGGATGCTGCCGCCGCTATTCAAGGCAAGCGTCACCGACCGGACTAGCGCCAGCGATCCACTGATCCCACCCGCCGACCGAATAGTAAGATCGCCGGAATTCTTGGTCAGCGCGCCGTTGAAAGTGACCGTGCTGCCGAAGAGCGATAGCGGCGCGTCAAAGGTAAAGGTATTCGCGGTCAGCGCACCGCTGAGATCGTCGCGCCCGATCTTGACCAGACTCGGCCCACCGCTCGCCAGGATCTGGAGGCTGTTGGCATCGAGGGTGAAATCGCCGGCGGCGCCGACCAACCCGACCGAGGCGCCGGGGGTTGCCGGCTCGACGAGGCGCACGCCCGACCCCGTCCACGGTCCGAAGAATAGATCGGCATTCGAGCCGGTACCGCCGCCGGCGATGACGAGGCTATGCGCCCCCTGATCGACGGAGCCGAGAATGACGGGCGCCGTCCCGGTCACGATCGCCGAATCGCCTGCGATGACGAGGTGCTGGATAGCGATCGCATTGTTGTCGCTCGCCAGTATGCCGTTCAGGGTGGTCGAGGAGGGCCCGTCGGACAACAGCCCGCCGGGAACGCTCATTCTACCATTGAACGTCAACGTCCCGGTATTCGAGAAGACGGGATCGCCGAGCGTGCCGCCGCCATTGAAGGCGATCGAATACGGCTTGGCCGAGGTCGTCACCGCGTCGATATTGACCGCACCCGGAAAAGTGACCGAGCCGGCCGTCTTGCCGCTGAGATCGAGCGAGCCGAGCGCGGCGACAGAAGCGATCGTCGCCGTGCCGCTGCCGCTCAGCAACAGCCCGGCGAGCTTCGTGGTGCCGCCGATCGTCCCGTTGATCGTCACCGTGCCGGCGCCGGGATTGATCGTCAGCCTATGTGCCCCGTCTATGGTTCCCGTCGTAAGGTCGCCGCCGGCGACTCCGCCGCCTGTCGTGGCGAGGCTGGAATCGGCGCTCAACGTAACGGCACCGAGTCGGATCGTGCCGCCGCTCGTCGTCACGCTGCCACCAAGACTGACCGCCCCACCCGAGGTATCGAGACTGCCGACCGACAGGCCCCCCGGCAACGCCAGCGTCCCGCTATAGCTCAAGCTCAGCGCGCCGGGCACCGACACGGCGCCCAGCGACAACCCGCCGGCGGTCGCCAGCGAAGCACCGCCCGCACTGGTCAGCGATACCGCGCCGCCGAAGCCGTTGGCGGCCTGCGTCAGCACGATCGAGTTGCCACTCAGCCCAGTCAGCCCAGCCACCGAGACGGAACTGCCCGACGCCTGGGTCAGCGCCCCACCCGCCGTCGCCGAAAACGCGCCCGCGGCGGTTACGTCGCCGAGCAC
>DATAQP010000338.1:0-7604 GCA_036264595.1 Allostellaceae bacterium | reverse complement strand
CGGCGCTGCTTGGCGCGGCTGTCCTCCGTCCAGAGCGGTATCGCCGGGCAGCAAAATGCACATCCGACGGCCGCGTCGCGACGCCAACACAACGAAAGATCAGATAATGAGTTCCAAGACGAATAGAGACGCGGCGGAAGGCGTCTTCGAGAAGCGGCGGAACGCCGCCGACAAGCTGAGTGCCGAGATTGCCGACGACCGGCAGAAGAAGCTTCAGGCCGATGCCGCGAAGACGGCACGTCTGCGCGATCAGCGCCTGGCGAAGCAAGCGGCGGATGCGAGCGCGGCCGCCGGGGCGACAAAGGTCAAAGGCAAAGTCAAACGCACGCTCGACCCCTAGATCGGTGCTCTGCCTTCCACCCACGCGCATTGACGTCGCCGACGGCCGCTTGGGGCGCCGGCGGCGGAAACCCTATCCCGGCCGCTTGAGCAATGCCTGCGTGACACCATCGCGGTCGGCGGGACTGCCGAGCGTCAGGCGAGCAACGTCGCCTCGAGGCTGATCTCGGCCTTGAGCAGCTTGGAGACCGGGCAGCCGGCCTTGGCCTTGGCGGCCAGCGTCTCGAAGGTCGCCTGGTCGGCGCCCGGCACCTTGGCCTTCAGCGCGAGATGCACCGCGGTGATGGCATAGCCGCCCTCGACCTGCTCGAGCGAAACCTTGGCCGTGGTGGTCATCTCGGTCGCCGTCAGCTTGGCCTCGCCGAGGATGAGGGACAGCGCCATTGTGAAGCAGCTGGCATGGGCAGCGGCGATGAGCTCCTCGGGATTGCTGCCGCGCTGGCCCTCGAAGCGGCTGGCGAAGCCATAAGGGTAGTCCTTGAGCGCGCCGCTCTCGGTCGAGATGCTGCCCTTGCCGTCCTTGATGCCGCCCTGCCAGGCGGCCGAGCCGGATCGCGTGATCTTCATCTCTCGTTCTCCTCGATTCGCGGGATGGGGTATAGGAGCGCGGGGTTGGCGCCGCCGCCAAATTAAGCGCGCTAAATTTAGCGCGCTGGCGGGACAATCGAATGACATTCGCGAGCGGCGCACCCACGGCAACGTCCTGCAAGCGGTCGACGATGCGGCGGGCCGCTCGGGACCGGCGAGGCCGCCGCCTGGGATGACGGAGGACGAGGCCGATCTCAGCGCGTGCGGCGCTGGAGCCACGCTGCAAGGAGGAATCGCCCTGCCTATTGGCCAGGACGGCCGCGATGCGCCGCAAAACACGAAAATGCCACAGCTGCCACCGGCGAGCCCGCGAATCCCCTGATCTGTCCATGTCATCGGCCGGAATTGGAAGACCGGGGATAACGCAAAAGATGGCCGCGCATGGGATGGGACAACCGTCGGTTATATTGTGACTCGCGGCGGGATTTCCCTTCATACCTTCTTTACCGCGAGCGACCGAGCCTGGGCCAATGCTGAGCTTTTTCGAATGGCATAGCGATCCGGATGGCTGGCTCGTCGCCCTGGCTGGGCTGATCTTCCTATCCGCGTGCCTGATCGGTCTCGACGTGATCGTCCAGGGGCGCGCGCGCACCGTGCTCTGCGCGGCGGTCATATTCGCTAGCGGCCTATGGTCGACGCTTTTTACCGTCATGTCCGCCCTGCATCCCACGGTCCCCATCGGCTATCTGCTCGGCGTGACGGCGCTATCGGTTGCCGCGGCGCTGGCGACCGGCTGGCTGGGATTGGCGGCGGCGCTGCACCGGCGCCCGGCCGAGCGCATCTACCGCACGGCCGCCATGATGGATGCGCGGCTTTCCGCCGAGCTCGCCCGGCTGGGCGACGTGGTCTCGCGGGCGCTTGCGGCGGCACAGCACGGCAGCAACCGCGGCCGCGGCTTCACCGCCGCCGGGCTGCTCGCCCTCGCGATCTGCGGTCTCGACGTCATCGCGATTGGCGCGGTGCCCTCGGAAACGACCAATTTAGCGACGCCGACCCTGGCGCCGATCATGCTGATGCCGAACATTCCGCCAGGCCCGCCGATCGAGGTCTCCGCCATGCTGACGCATCCCGGATCGGCGCGGCCGCTCGCCCCGCGCCAAGCGAGCGCGGCAGCGGGGCGGGCGATCGCAGGCGCTATGGGCAGCGCAAACTCCTCCACCAAGGAGATCGCCGCCCTCGCGACCGAGATCGCGACCGCACAGCAGGTCGATCCTCTCCTGGTGCTCGCCATCATCGCGACGGAATCGGCATTTCAATCCGATGCCATATCGCCGGGCAATGCGCGGGGCCTTATGCAGCTGACGCCGGAGACGGGGCGCCGCTTCGGCGTCCGCGACCTCCTCGACCCGGCAGAAAACATCCGAGCCGGGACGCGGTATTTGCGCTGGCTTCTCACCTATTTCCAAGGCGATCTTTCGCTCGCGCTCGCCGCCTACAATGCAGGCGAAGGCGCCGTGCTGCACTACGGTGGCGTGCCGCCTTTTCCGGAAACCCGCCACTATCTGCAGCGGGTCCGCAGCCTCTATCCGGCCGAGCGCCATCCGTACGAGCAGTTGGCGTTACGCTGAAGCATCCGTCGTCCGATCGGGGAGAGGAGACCGTAAACCATGGAAGCCGCGATCAACCCCAATGCCGGGTCGTTCAATCTCGTTCTCGGGCCCGAAGCGGTCGCTATTCCGCCGCACCATCCGGCCTATACGAGCGCCCCGCCGCCGACGCGCAACCCGTCCCTGCGGCGCTGCGCGGCGGCCGCTATGACGATTGCCGGATTGCTGTCGGTCGCCGTGTTCGCCGCCGGCACGGCGCATTACATGTTGCAGATCACCCAGCCGGGGCGCGCAAGCGTCACGGCCGCACTAGCGCCGGCCGAAGCGGCTCCGGTGATACCGCTGGTGACCAGCGCGGCGGAGCCCGCAGCGGCCTCGCCATCGACATCGACGACGCTGGCGACGGAAACGACCGCTGAGTCGGCGATGCCGGTCCTCTCGGCGAGCGAAGCGGCCACGCCCGTGACACAAATGCAGGTCCACAAGACCGCGAAATCGGCGAAGCTGGCCGCCCGCGCGCGCCGCAAGAAGCCGCTGATTGAGCAGGCGGCGAGGATCGAGGTCGAAAGCCTGCCCGTCGTCGAGTTGCCCGCGCGGATCTTCACGCCGGCAGCGCCTTTCCCGCCGACGCCCAAAGCCTCCAACTAGACTAGGAGGACGGTCGGCACAGCACCGAACGGCGCCCGCTGCCGACCAGCCGAGGACAGCGATTACGCGGCGCGGATCGTCGCCAGGAAGTGATCGACCTCGGCGCGCAGCGTCTCGGCCTGCTGACCGAGCCCGCCGGACGCGGCGAGGACCTGGGCGGCGGCGGCGCCGGTTTTGCTCGCCGCTTCGCTGACGCCGGCGATGTTGCGCGAGACCTCCGCAGTGCCGCGCGCGGTCTCCTGGGTGCTGCGGGTGATCTCGCCGGTGGCGGCGCCCTGCTCCTCGATGGCGGCGGCGATCGTCGCCGAGATCTCGCTGATGCGGCCGATCGTGCCGTCGATGCCCTTGATCGCCTCGACCGCGCTCTTGGTCGCTGTCTGGATGGCGGTGACCTGGCCGGCGATCTCCTCGGTCGCCTTGCCGGTCTGGTTGGCCAGCGTCTTGACCTCGGAGGCGACGACGGCGAAACCCTTGCCCGCCTCGCCGGCGCGCGCCGCCTCGATCGTGGCGTTGAGCGCCAGCAGATTGGTCTGCGAGGCGATGTCCTGAATGAGCTGGACGACTTCGCCGATGCGCTGGGCCGCGTCGGTGAGGGCGCGCATCGTCGCGTTGGTGCGGCCGGCCTCCTCGACCGCCACGCCGGCGATCGCGGTCGACTGCGCGACTTGCCGGGCGATCTCGGCGATCGACGCGGTCATCTCCTCGGTCGAGGAGGCGACGTTCTGCACATTGCCGAGCGCCTCGGCGGCGGCGGCGGTGACCGCGCTGGCCTGCTCGCGCGTATCCTCGGCGGTCGCCGACATGCCTTCGGCGGTGACCCGCATGTCGCCGGCGGCGTCACCGAGAGCGGCGAGCGAGCGGCGGACGGAGTCGTCATAGGCGGCGATGGCGTCGTCGATCGTTTGCTGGCGCCGCTGCTTGGCCGCTTGCTCTTCCTGCTGGGCGGCAGCGAGGCGATCGGCCTCGATCATGCTCGTCTTGAACACCTCGACGGCATGCGCCATCTCGCCGATCTCATCCTTCTGGCCGAGCGCGGGAACGGTGACCGAGCGATCGCCCTCGGCGAGCTTGGCCATGGTCGCGGTCATGCCGGTGACCGGCCGCACGATGCCGCGGCCAATGAAGAAGGCGAAGAGGCTGCCGAGCAGCAAGCTGAGCCCGGCGATGGCGGCCTGGACGATCGTGGTCGACTGGATGGTCCCGTCCGTCGCCGCCTTGGTCGTCTTCATATCGTCGTCGAGCGCAGCCTGGATCTGAACGCCGAGCTCCTCCAGCTTGGTCAGCTTGGGCAGCAGCACCTCGCCGTAGAGCTTGTTCGCCTCGATCATCACGGCCGAGATTTGGTTGAACGTCTTGGCATAGGCGTCGAGCGAAGTCTGCACCGGCGCCAGCGCGCCCTCGAGCTTGCTCGCCGTCGCCAACTTGGTCAGCGATTTGAGGATGAGCGTCGCCTGGGCGACGCTGAGCCGGAAGGCGCCGGGCAGGCTGGGATCGTCGGTCGCCAGGAACTGCCAGCCAGCAACGCGCACGCCGAGCTCGCCGGCCTGAGCATCCTGGGCGCGGCTGATCAGCCCGTCATCGAGCGCGCCGCGCGCCTTGACGAGGAGCGCCTCGGCAGCCTTGCGCAGCTCCTCGCCGCCCTTGAAGACCGCGCCGCGATCGGCGGCGATCGTGGTGCCCATGGCGACGAGCTTGGCGAATTCTTGCTGGGCCTCGGCGACCTGGGCAATGGCGGCGGCATAGATCTCGCGCTGCTGGTCCGAAATAGTCGTCTTGGCGGCCTCGGCGAGGTGGCCGCTCGTCTGGGTGACGCCGTCGGCGAAGTCCTTGATCGCGGCCTCGTCGCCGCTCGTCTTGTAGCGCAGCGCAGCGCGGCGCATTGCCTCGACAATGCGGGTGACCTGGAGATTGCGGGTGACGTCGGCACCGGCGAAGACCAGCCGGTCGACGTCGTTGGCGAGCGCCGTGAACTGCCAGACGCCGAAGCCGGCGACGACGGCGCCGAGCAGGATGACCGCGCCGAAGCCGGTATAGATCCGGGTCCGGATGCGAAAATCGCTGAACTTCACGCTCAGTTTCATGGCCAGTTTCATGGCGGCGCACTCCCCGGTCGACGACCTTATTGGCACGCAGCATGGCAGGGAACGGTTAACGCCCGCTTACCATGCCGGGGGGGCGGCACGATGGTCGGGGACCGTAAACGCCCGAAGCCGACGTTAGGCGCCTGGAAAAGCCTCAATCCACGCGCCGGATAATCTCGCCGTTCGGCTTGTCGAATCGGACCCGGACCCGCCGGCCGGTGCCGGCCGCCGCGCGCAATGTGCGCAGCGCATCGTCATACATCGGGTTGTCGGGCAAGAGCCGATAGATGCGCGCCGATTCGACGAACATGATTTCTGCCTGCTCGTTGTGCGCGCGCACGTGCGCGACGGTCATCAACCGCTCGCGCTTGCCTTCGTCGCTTGCCGAGGTCGATCCCGTCATGGCGGCGGCGGACCGTCTTGTCTTATCCGGTGTGAACGACTGCTTGCCCGGATCAAGGACAGGTCTTCAAGCCACTATAGGCGATAAGCGTGCTCTCCGTCTGCGTGTAGTTCGGATCGGTGCCGAAGGATGTGCCTGCGTAGTTGGTTGGCCAGTATGCGGAACCGGGCTGAATCGAGTACGCCGATACGCGCGCGGTCGAACTGCAGGTGTTGTTCTCTTGCGCGGCGAGCCAAGTACTGAGCAGCACCGGCTTGTTGAACATGCCAGGGTCGATCACCATCGCAAGGACCAAGCCCGGCCTCGGGACTCCCCTCAACCGCAGGCGCACGCGTATGAGCGGTGCCACGTGGTACCACCATGTCACGCAGCACCCGCCCCATTTGTCGGCCTTGACCGCAAGGGTGTCGTGTTGCTGGTTGGCAAAGCTGAAGACCTTTTCGCAGCAGTAATCGTAGCGCGTCGTGATGATCCGACGCATCTGGTGCGCTCGCGCGTAGCACCCGTCACGGACGTACTGGAATGGAATGCACGGCGGCACGGCGTAGGGACCCGGCAGATCGCACGAAAGCTGCGCGCAAAAATCGAAAATCTGCTTCGCCTTGGCATAGCTCGGCACCAGCTTGTGGCACAGACGGAAGGATGGCCATTTCAGGTACAAATCGACGAAGTTGAAGGTGGTCGGGTCGATCTCGCTGACCTCGATGGGCACCACCTTGTCCGGCTTTTCCAGGGGCACGCGGTTGCGCGCGAACTCGTCGAGCTCAGGCTTCGTTGGTTCGGCGACGCGATGGATCACGGCGCGCCGCAGGTCCAGCGCGGCCTTGACCGGCCGCTTTCTGCCGAGCGCCTCCTTCAGGAAACGCGCCGACTGCTCGTCGGCAGCACCGCGTGGCGCAAGAGTGAAGATACGCTGCCGCTCGTTGAACAGGTACTCGGTCGACTTGTCCTTGCCGGTTCGAATCGCGGCAACGGTCAGGACGCTGGTTTCACGAGCGGCGGCCATGGCAATTCCCCCACGCTGAGATTCGTTCGGTCACAAGTCACCGGTTTGTCGGCCTCGCGCAAACCAACAAATATCTCTAACGAGTTCGGCCCGGGCGACGTCGCACACGACCCGCCATGATTGGCGCACCCAGCTTATCGAGCTATCGCAACGAGCAGACAAAGGCGACACAGCACAACTTATAGTTAGCCGCGTGCGCATCGCGAGGTGTGATTTTTGCGGCAAGCGGCTTGTGGAATTGGCCCCAATTTGCTGATGGATGCGTCGTCGTGCACGGCCGCCCCCTGGCGTCGCCGGCCCGCCTCTCCTACACTCGCGCCCGGGTTGAACCTTGCGGGCTTCTCTCATGGTGGCGCGTGTGCAGACGGTGGCGTTCTCCGGCATCGACGTGCTCGCCGTCGACGCCCAGGTGACGATCGCCTCGGGATTGCCTGCTTTCCATGTCGTCGGCCTGCCGGACAAGGCGGTGGCGGAATCGCGCGAGCGCGTGCGGGCGGCGCTCCATGCGCTCGGCCTCGCGCTGCCGCCCAAGCGCATCACCGTCAACCTGGCGCCCGCCGACCTCGCCAAGGAGGGCAGCCATTACGACCTGCCGATCGCCATCGGCCTGCTCGTCGCCATGGCGATATTGCCGCCCGACGAGGTCGAGCATTACGTCGCGCTCGGCGAGCTCGGCCTCGACGGCTCGCTGGCGGCGGTCTCCGGCATCTTGCCGGCGGCGCTGGCGGCAGCGGGGCGCGGCCAGGGGCTGATCTGCCCGGCGGCATCGGGCGGCGAGGCGGCCTGGGCCGGCGGGCTCGAGATCCTGGCGCCGCGCAACCTCCTCGCCCTCATCAACCATTTCAAGGGCAGCCAGGTTCTCTCGCCGCCCGAGCCACGCCTCGAGGAGGTGCCGGCGAGCCCGCTCGACCTCAAGGACATCAAGGGGCAGGAGACCGCCAAGCGCGCCCTCGAAGTGGCGGCGGCGGGCGGCCATCATCTCTTGATGATCG
>DATAQP010000313.1:0-4807 GCA_036264595.1 Allostellaceae bacterium | reverse complement strand
CCGCCTCCTCGATCTCGTGGGTCGGGGCGCCCGGCTTGCCATAGGCGATGTTGTAGAGAATCGTGTCGTTGAACAATACGGTATCCTGCGGCACGACGCCGATCGACTGGCGCAGGCTGGTCTGCGTCACGTCGCGCAGATCCTGCCCGTCGATGCGGATGGCGCCGCCATCGATGTCATAGAAGCGGAAGAGCAGGCGCGCGATCGTCGACTTGCCGCTGCCGCTGGGGCCGACGATGGCGACGGTGCGGCCGGGCTCCACGGTGAAGGAGATGCCCTTGAGGATGGCCCGCCGCTCATCATAGCGGAAGCGTACGTCGTCGAAGACGATCTCGCCGGCGCCGACCTGCAGCGGCCTGGCATCCGGCTTGTCCTTAACCTCGGGCGCCACGGCGAGCAGCTTGAACATCTTCTCGAGATCGGTCAGCGACTGCTTGATGTTGCGATAGACCATGCCGAGGAAGTTCAACGGCATGTAAAGCTGGATGAGATAGGAATTGACCATGACGAAATCGCCGACCGTCATGGTGCCGGCGGCGACGCCCCTTCCGGCGAGCAGCATGACGCCGATGAGGCCGGCGGCGATGATGGTGCCCTGGCCGATATTGAGCAGCGACAGCGTGCCCTGGCTCTTGACCGCCGCCTTCTCATAGGCGCGCAGCGCCTTGTCGAAGCGGTTGGTCTCGTGCTCCTCGTTGGCGAAATACTTCACCGTCTCGAAATTGAGCAGGCTGTCGATCGCCTTGGTGTTGGCCTCGCTGTCGCGCTCGTTCATCTCGCGGCGGTACTTGATCCGCCAGTCCGATATGATGAAGGTGAAGGCGATGTAGCAGACGATGGTGGCGAAGGTGACGACCGCGAACTCGAAATTATAGAGCCGCCACAGCACGGCGCAGACGAGAAGGATCTCGAACAGCGTCGGCACCACGTTGAACAGCATGAAGGAGAGCAGGAACTCGATGCCGCGAATGCCGCGCTCGATGGCGCGCGACATGCCGCCGGTCTGGCGCTCGAGATGGAAGCGCAAGGAGAGGCCGTGGAGATGGCGGAAGGTGTTGAGCCCAACCATGCGTACGGCGTTCTGCTCGACCTTGGCGAAGATGGCGTCGCGCAGCTCGCCGAAGGCCTGGGCGGAAATACGCGCGAGACCGTAGACGATGATCAACGCCACCGGCACGACGACGATCGCGCTGTGGCCCCCTATGTCGGGATGGGGCGTGAGCGCGTCGACCGCCTGCTTGTAGAGCAGCGGCACGGTTATGTTGACGAATTTGGCGACGACCAGACAGAGCAGCGCCAGCACGACGCGCAGCCTGAGATCCGCACGGTCGCGCGGCCAGAGATAGGGGGTCAGCCCGCTTATGCTGCGCAGCTCGTCGCGGAAGCCGACCGGCGGGATGCCCTCGCCCGGGAAGGTGGGCGAGGGGGGGTGGCGCGGACTCATCCCGTGCTCCGGCTCACGGCGCGCGCCGCGTCTGCGAGGCGAGCGACGGCAAGTCGGGATGCAGCAGGCGGAGCGCCACCACGAAGATCAGCGTCATCAGCGCGGCGCCGGCGTAATAGGGCGCGTTGCGGCCGAAGCCGCTGAACAGCAGCCCGGCGAAAGCGGGCCCGACGATGCGGGCAAGGCTGCCGAAGGATTGCGCGACGCCCATTACCTCGCCCTGCTCGCTCGCCGCGGCCCGGCGTGAGATCAGGCTGTTGATCGCCGGCTGAGTCATCCCCATGCCGATGGCGAGCAGGCCGCTGGCGACGATGAGGAGAGCAAGACCGCTCGACAGCGGAATGGCGGCGAGGCCGAGCGTGATCGCCGCGATGCCGGCGACCAGCAGGCGCTCCTCGCCGAAGCGCTTCGCCAGCCGGCCGATCAGCACACCCTGCATCAGCGCCGAGCAGATTCCGACATAGGTCATGAGATAGCCGACCTGGGCGGCGCCCCAGCCGAATTGCCGCATGGCCCATAGCGCGAAGGTCGCCTCCATTCCGGCAAAGGCGAAGACGATGGCGAAGAAAAGGATGAGGAGGAAGCGCAGGGCCGGTCGGCGCAGCACCCGCGACATCGCGACGAGCCGGCCGTCGCGCCGCGTGCCGCGCAAGGATTCCGGCAGACTCTCCTTGAGAAACAGCAGGGTGCCGAGAAAGGCGAGCGCCGAGAGCCCGGCGCCGAGAAAGGCGCCCGCGGCAACGTCGGGCGCGGCGGGATCGCTGCCGGCCAGCGCGCCGCCGAGGGCGGGGCCGATGATGAAGCCGATGCCGAAGGCGGCGCCGATCATGCCCATGCCCTTGGCGCGGTTCTCCGGCGTCGTCACGTCCGCGACATAGGCCTGCGCGGCGGCGATGTTGCCGGCGCAGGCGCCCTGCAGGGCGCGCGCCGCGAACAGCATCCACAGCGCATCAGCGGCGCCGAGCCAGAGATAGCCGGCGACCGAGCCGGCGAGGCTGACGAGGAGGATCGGCCGCCTGCCGTGGCGATCGCTGAGGCGGCCCCAGAACGGCGCGCCGAAGAGCTGGAACAGCGAATAGGTCGCCATCAGCAGGGTGACGACGAGTGGGCTCGCGCCGAAATGCTCGCCGTAGAACGGGAGCAGCGGGATGACGATGCCGAAGCCGATGAGATCGGTGACTACGATCGCGAAAAGAATGGGCATGCGGAGGGGTAAATAGCGCGCTTACCCCCCGACTACAACAAGTGCGACAACCGGCGGTGGTCGATCGCAACACGGAGGCGCGGCGCGAAATTGGCAATCGCCCGAGACGGGAGAGGTCGGGTATGATCGCCGCATGGGCATCATCAAGGATCGCCTTCTCGGCGCGGTCGGCCGGCTCGCCGGCGATGACCAGAGCTGCGCCTTCTGCGGCAAGCCGGCCGATGCGGTGAAGCATCTCATTGCCGGTCCGCGGGCGATGATCTGCGACGAATGCGTCGATATCTGCATCGGCGTGCTCGCCGACCAGGATGCGGAATGGCACGGGGCGCGGCGTGCCCGCGACGAGAGGCGCGAGGTCTAACCCGCCTGACGCCTCGCCAGCAGCCGACCGTCGACGGCGGCGAGGCCGAGGAAGATGAGCGCCATGCCGGCGAACGAAGTCCAATCCGGACGCTCGCCGAGGACGAGGCCGCCAAGCAGCAGCGCGCTCACCGGGATGAGGAAGGTGACGAGCAAGAGATTGGTGGCGCCCGCCGTCGCCAGCAGGCGGAAATAGACGACATAGGCGAGCGCCGTGCTGAGCAGCGCAAGGCCGCCGACCGCGGCCCAGATCGGCGCGCCGGCGGCAAGGCCACGGGCGAACCCGGCCGGCCCGTCGACGAGGAGGGCGACGGGCAGCATGACGAGCGAGGAGGCGACCAGCATGCCGCAGGCATTGGCAACCGGCGGGAGGCCAGAGAGGCGGCGGCCGTAGAGCCCGGCGCAGGCATAGGAGGCGGCGGCGCCGACCACCGCCAGCTTGCCGAGCCCGGCAAGGCCCAAGGCGCCAAGGTGGGGCCCCTGCAGCGCGGAGGGCCCGATCATGACGACGACGCCGGCGAAGCCGACCAGGATTCCGGCCACGCGGTTGCGCGTCAGCCGCTCGTCTGTGGTGACGAGATGGGCGAGGAGCACGGTGAAGAGCGGCGTCGTCGCGTTGAGGATGGCAGCGAGGCCACTGTCGATCTGCGTCTGCCCCCAATTGATCAGCGCGAAGGGCAGCGCGTTGTTGAGCAGCCCCATGACGAGGAAGCGGCCCCAGACCGCGAGCGAGAGCGGCAGGGCGATGCCGCGCAGGGCGAGGAAGACGAGGAGCGCGAGCGCGGCAAACCCGGTGCGCAAGGCGACGAGGGTGAGGGCGGGAAAGACGGCGAGCGCCACCTTGCCGAAGAAGAACGAGCCGCCCCACAGCGTGGCGAGGATGAGCAGCAGGGTCCATTCCGTCGCATTCATCGTTCGCTGCTGAGGGGCAAGCCGAGGATCGTCGCGCATGGCGAGGAGGATAGGGAGCGGCGGCCGGCGCTCTACCCGGATCTTGCACTCGATCTCGCTCCCCTTTCTCCCTCTCTCTTCCCCCTCTCCCGCTTGCGGGAGAGGGTTCCAGAAGGAGCACGCAAGCGGGAGAGGATTCCACGGCGCCCCCTCACGCCGCGGCGGCGCGTTTCTTGCGGATGAGGTGGAGGATCTCGCTGGCGGCGTCAGGGATGTTGGTGCCCGGCCCATAGATCGCCGCGGCGCCTGATGCGAGGAGCTCGGCGTAGTCCTGCGGCGGGATGACGCCGCCGCAGACCACCGCGATGTCCTCGCCGCCCTGCGCACGCAACGCGGCGATGAGCGCCGGCACCAGAGTCTTGTGGGCGGCGGCCTGGCTCGAGACGCCGACGACATGGACGTCGTTCTCGATCGCCTGGCGGGCGCCCTCGTCGGGGGTCTGGAAGAGCGGGCCGATATCGACGTCGAAGCCGATATCGGCGAAGGCGGTGGCGATCACCTTGGCGCCGCGGTCGTGGCCGTCCTGGCCAAGCTTGACGACGAGCATGCGCGGCCGCCGCCCCTCCTCGCGGGCGAAGGCCTCGACCTCGCGCTGGATGCGGCGATAACCCTCGTCGCCCTGGTAATGCGAGCCGTAGACGCCTGTCACCGAGCGGATGGTGGCGCTGTGGCGGGTGAAGACGGCCTCGAGCGCATCGGAGATCTCGCCGACCGTGGCGCGCGCCCGCGTCGCCACGATGGCGAGCGCGAGGAGATTGCCCTCGCCGGTCCTCGCCGCCGCGGTCAGCGCCTTCAGCGCGGCCTCGCACGCCTTGGCGTCGCGCGTCTTGCGGATCTGCGCCAGCCTG
>DATAQP010000300.1:0-1670 GCA_036264595.1 Allostellaceae bacterium | reverse complement strand
CCGCCTCCTTCCTATAGCCGCGCATCGGTTTCCAATCTGCTGCCCGCCGGCGGGCGAGCAGAGAGGCGGAATGCGCTGCGCTTTTCCGCCCTACATTGCTGCTACGCATTTCCTTCATCCGCATCTGAGCCCGCTGCGCCGGTCGCGTAGAGCGCCGCCAGTCGGCGCGCCGTCTCGCCGATGCGCGCGCGCAAGGGAGCGGGTGCGAGCACCTCGGCTTCGGCTCCCAGCCTGGCGAGCTCCTGAGCGGCGTGGTCGATCGATTCGATCGGGATGACGAGGCGGGTCCAGCCCTCGCCATCCGGCGCCTCTGCGCTGCGCGCGGCGGCTTTGGCGACGGCGGCGCTCGCTTCCCGCAACAGCTTCACGCCGCGTGGCGAGACGCGCAGCGTGGCGGTGTCGCGATAGATCTCTGTTTCGAAACGCCGCGTCGATTCCGCCCAATATTCGGCGAGATCGAAATCCGGCGGGCGGGTGAAGCCTTCGGCGAGGACGGAGAGTTCCCGGATGTTGGAGAGACGATAGGTCCGCCGGTCATCGCCGATGGCGGCGGCGAGATACCAGATCCCTGATTTGAGCACGAGGCCGAGCGGCGCGATCTCGCGATCGACGATGCCGCTCCAGCTCTCGTAGCGGATCTTCAGCCGCCGCTCGTTCCACACGGCTTCGGCGATGGTGGGAAGATGGTCGACGGGAGTCGTACCCCGGAACCAGCCGACCGGGTCGAGATGGAAGCGCGCGCCGATGCGGCTGGCATCGCCTTGCCAGCCTGCCGGAAGGGCGGCGAGGAGTTTGAGCTGAGCGGCTTCCATCACCTCGGCGAGGCCAAGCTCGGCGGCCGGGCCGGGCAGGCCGGCGAGGAAGAGGGCCTGGGCTTCGAGCGCCGTGAGGCCGGTCAGCCTTGTGCGCCAGCCGTCGAGGAGCTGGAAGCCGCCGGCGCGCCCACGCTCGGCATAGACCGGCACGCTTGCCGCGCTCAGCTCGTCGATGTCGCGGTAGATCGTGCGCAGCGAGACCTCGAGCTCGGCGGCGAGGTCAGGGGCGCTGATGCGGCCCTTCGCCTGCAGCAGCATGAGGATCGAGAGGAGCCGGCTGGCGCGCATTTTTCCACTCTAGCGGAAATACATGACATCAGGTGACAGCTTTGGCGGCGCAGGATCTCGGCGAGCACGGAAACCCTGAGAGGACGAGACATGACCCCGCCCCTGCCGACCCCACCTCTGCCAACTGGCGACATCAGCGATTTCGACTTCTTCATAGGCAGCTGGAACGTCGCGCATCGGCGCCTCAAGGCGCAGCTTGCCGGCAGCGACGACTGGGACGAGTTCCCCGGCACCAGCCGCTGCGAGAAGCGCCTCGGCGGGCTCGTCAATACCGACGAGAACGTCTTTCCGACAAAAGGCTTCGCCGGCTTGACGCTGCGCGTCTTCGATCCGGCGCAATTTCGCTGGTCGATCTACTGGGTCGACAGCCGAGTCGGCGTGCTGACGCCGCCGGTCATCGGCGGCTTCACCGGCGACCATGGCGCGTTCTTCGGCGAGGATCGCCACGAGGGACGGCCGGTCAAGGTGCAGTTCCGCTGGACCCGGCTAGGAAGCGATGCCGCGCGCTGGGAGCAGGCCTTCTCGCTCGATGGGAGGACTGGGAATGGAACTGGGTGATGGAGTTCA